>JAQVIB010000007.1 GCA_028695945.1 Lachnospiraceae bacterium | reverse complement strand
GTTATAATGCTTTTTGCCGAAAACCTTACAGAAATTTTTAATACCGACCCAGAGGTTGTGGCAATGGCATCCAAGTATATAAGAATTTCTTGCTGGATGTACATACTTTATGCAATTTATTATCCACTTATGGGCTTTATTAAGGGCACAGGAAATGCTATGTTTGCCCTTAAAAATACAGTTGTTGCACAGCTTATAATACGTGTGCCTGTTGCCTATTTTATGGCACGAATAATGGGTTTTGGGTTCTATGGCGTTGCGGCGGCATGGATTATTGCCCCAATTTGGAGCAACACTGTATACACAATTTATCTTAAAAGCGGGAAGTGGAATGAAAGGTTTACAAAGAATTAAGATTCAGGACGTACTATAACATTGATAGGAATGAAATACGTTCCAAATGGTAAAACATTTTAACGTAGGTGAAAAATAATTTTGAAAATAAAAAAAAGTCCATTGACTAAAAATTTTTTACGGTATATAATTATTCAAACAAACAAATACTGTATCTAATTTTTATTTTTGAAGGGAGTTTTCGCAAATGTTAAAAGTTACAAGCACAGATAAGGCACCAGCAGCAATTGGCCCATACTCACAGGCAATTTCAGCAAACGGATTTTTATTTACATCAGGTCAGGTGGCTTTAATGCCAGGAACTGGTGAGATTGTTGGAACAACAATTGAAGAACAGGCAGAAAGAGTTATGCAGAGCCTTAAAGCAATTCTTGAAGAAAACGGAATTGGTTTTGAACAGGTTGTTAAAACAACATGTTTCCTTGCAGACATGGCAGATTTCGCTGCTTTTAACGAAATTTACGGCAAATATTTTACAGGCAAACCAGCACGTTCTTGTGTAGCTGTAAAAGAATTACCTAAAAAACTTCTTTGCGAAGTTGAGGTTATTGCTGTTCTTGAAAAATAATAAAAACTTTCGCTCATAACTAAAAAAGGCATTCCACTTCATAACATTGAAGTGGGATGCCCTTTTTTATTATTTTTTTGTTATGTTTCGTATGTGCATATACACAGTGTTTTTGGAAATGCCCATCATGTCAGCTATTTTAATAACTGCATCTTTAAAGTTGAAAATACCCTTATCATTAAGTATGGATATAATCTCTTTGTTTTTGTTTGAAGTGGCAATAGAACGGTCGCTATACACTTTTTCAGAGGCTTCTTTAAGGCTAAGCTTCAAAAGGTCATCTATATCTTCCACAAAGCTTTCAGAATAGGTGTTATTACGGAAGTCTCCATTTTCAGGTGTAAGGCAGGCTAGAATAGCACTTAGAGGCGTATTCATATAAAAATTGATACACAGTAAGCCTATTGTATTTCCTTTTTCACCAGTGATTGCAATGGATGTACTTTTAAGAGGTTCACCCTTGGGTGTTTCATTAAAGTACGACATAAATTTTTTTTGACCGCTTTCGTTTATACTGCGTGCCATAGTTAGTCCCAAATCTGTTATAGGGGAACCCTCTCTACGGGATGTGTGGTGGCCGTTAATAATTTTAATAACGGAATGTTCAAGGTTTCCAAGGCTGTGAACTACTATTTCATAGCCGTCACCAAGGTAGTTGGCAAGACCCTCCGCAAGAGTTTTATAAGACTCAAGTATTGCTAGGTCACCCTTAGTCAAAGAAATAGGCTTTTGTTTCATAATTGGGACCTCCTTAATAAAATTTTTTAATGTGAAATTACTATTTTTTACTCTATAATTTTAGTATATACTATTTTTTATAATTAGCAATAGGTTTTTAAATTTATTATTGACATTATTGAGTTTTTGAACAATAATACTTATGTAGTTATAATCTTAATAAATCTTATCAGGGAGAGAATTTCAGTGTCAAAAAAGGTATCGGAGTTTGAACGCTATGAACGCATGAAAAAGATTGAAAAAGAAGCGGAGGTTGAAAAACGTAAGTCTGAAGGTGGGGCAAAGAAAAAAGCAGGACGTCCTAAGCAGGTTGTGGGGCTGGGCAATAGAGGTGATTATCGAAACCTTACAGGCTATGACGATTACGACGATGACTACGAATAAAATGAATTTATAATGAACAGGCTTAAAAGCATTGCTTTTAGGCCTTATTTTTTTGTCGCAAATAGTAATAATTTTTAGGGAATGGCATACCGATTTTGACAAAATAATTTTTGTTCATATTTTATACTGTTCTAACGGGAGGGATGAATATGGACAAGCCTGTAACTGAATTTGGTAAAGTAATTAGACCTATAAAAAAAGAAAAAAAGCAAATCAAAATGAAAATTAAGCCAATTAAAATAAATACAACTTTGAAAGCACAACCTATAACTTTGAAAAAAGGGGTAGAAACTGCAATAAGTTGTGTTTTTGGCTATCTTTGCGGAAGTTTTACTCTTTTTGGCAATTTTAACCCTGTTGGAATAGCTTGTTTAACTGCATATTTCGGACGTGGAACAAATTTTTATTTCGTTTGCATGTCAGTATTTTTGGGGTACATAACCAGTGGTGTAAGCTATGGTTTGCCTGTATACATAATAGGGTTATGCTCTGCTACGGCAACAGACTTTTTAATTACATCAAACGGAACAGTTCATTCGCCCTTTATAAATGCAGTTAAGGGCAGTTTGTGTACGTTGATGGGTGCAATTGTAGTTATGGCATTTACAGAAATAAGTTCATTTCTCGTTTTTAGGTGGGTTGTAGAGGCATTAGCCATTATTGGGTTAAGCCTTATGTTTAATACGGGAATTGGTCTTATACGAAGTAATCTTGGACGAAGAATTTTAGATAATGACGAAATAATCTGTATTGCAGTTGTGTTTATTACGGTAATAGGAGCTTTATCACAAAAGGTGTTTTTTGGTGCGGATATTGCTGTGTTTTTTGGTACACTGCTAATTTTGGTATTAGGATTTGGGGCAGGGTCAGCGGTGGCTGGTGCAACAGGTGCGGTGCTTGGATTATGCCTTATGCTTTTGCAAAAAGTGGATGCACAGCAGTTTTTAATGTTTACGGTGGCTGGGCTTTTATGTGGCGGATTCAATAAAAACAGAGGCCTTTCGGCACTAAGCTTTGCTATTGGAATAGTAATACCTGCTTTTTATTTAGCTGAACTGCCAAGCCGTGGCATGGTAGTTGCAATGGGCTTGGCTATGGTTATATTTTTGGCACTTCCTAAAAAGTATTTTGACTATATAAATACTTTTGCTAACCATAAAAATGAATTTGACCACAAGGATTATTTCTTACGGCTAAAGGACATGACAGAGGGTAGACTTAAAGCTTTTGCAACAGCGTTCGGTACCCTTGCAGAGGTTTTTGATAATAGTGTAGAGGAAAATGAAGTAACACCCAAGGCGGCGGCACAAATTATTGATAATGTGGCGGACAGGGTTTGCCAAAGTTGTAGTATGGCACTTTTTTGCTGGCGAACCAAAAGCTTTGATACATACGAGGGCATACACCGTCTTATAGGGGCTGTGGAAAACAATGGGCGTGCAACAGAGGACGATGCAACTGTGTGGCTTAAAAACGGATGTGTGCGACTTAAAGATATAATAGATGAGGCAAACATTTGTACAAGAGAGCATCGCAATACCCTTATGTGGCAAGGCAGGTTAAACCAAACCAGAGGGCTTATTAAGGAGCAATTGCAGTGTGTAGAGAAGATTATAGGCGGTCTGGGGTCAGAGGTAATGACACAACCAAGATTTTATGAATCTATGGCAAAGGAAATTAAAGCGACCTTGCTTAAAATGGGAATTGAATTGAAAGGGGTTTATGTTGCTTATGATGAAAAGGAAGGGTTTTTTGTATCAATAAAAAAGCCACAGTGTTTTGGCAATCTTCAATGCCAAACAAATATACTTCCTGTTATAAATAATGTTTTAGGAAGGCACATGTTGGTAGTTAGGGACAAGTGCCAAATAGACAAGGCAGAAAACTGTACCGTAACCTTTAAGGAAGAACGAGGTTTTGGTTTTCAAAAGGCCGTCGCAGTTGCAGTTAAGGATGGAAGTGTTGAAACTGGCGATAGCTATTTTGCTGATGAACTTAAAGGCAAACATGCCATTATGGCAGTATGTGACGGTATGGGTTCCGGAGAAGAGGCCGCAAAAGAAAGTCGCCGTGGAATAAAAATAATTAGAAGCTTTCTTACAGCAGGGTTTGACATAGAGATGGCAGTAAAGGTGCTTAATACAGCACTGGCAACAGGCAAAAGCGACGATATGTATACAACACTGGATATTTGCAGTATAGATTTATATACAGGCAAGGGTGAGGTTATAAAAAATGGCGGAGCAACGGTGTTTATAGCAGGCAACGGAAAGGTTAAGTCAATACGCTCTTCGTCACTTCCAGTTGGAATTATGGAGGATGCAAAGGGTGAAAAAACTACATTCAGCCTTAAAGAAGGTGATACAGTAATAATGGTGACGGATGGAGTTACCGATGCACTTGGTGTTGACAATGAGGGCAAAATTGTGGAAGAAGCAGTGGCTGCATGTGGCGGAAGTGTTGACAAACTAGTACAAAAAATAATTGAAGCTGCAAAAATGCGAAGCGGAGGAGCTGTAAAAGACGATATGACAGTTGTTGCAGGGCGAATGACGTAATGATTTCCCCAAGGAAAACAACTATTCACATTTTGGTTAAAATGGGGTATTATATAGCCAAAGTGAGGTTTTAAATAATGTATGAAAAGGCTCTTGCTACAATAAATAAATACAATATGCTGCAAAAAGGGGACAAGATTGTGCTGGGTGTATCTGGCGGTGCAGATTCAGTTGCCCTTTTGCGGTTTCTGTGCAAACAGCGTGAGGAACTACTTCTTACGCTGTTTGTTGTGCATATAAACCATGGAATACGCGGGATTGAGGCTAATAGGGATGAGGAGTTTGTTCGTAAACTTTGTGTTCAATTGGAGTTGGATTTTACATCCAAAACCTTCGATGTTCCTAAAATAGCTAAGGAGATGGGTATTACAGAGGAAGAGTGTGGCAGATTTCTTAGGTATGAAGAATTTAAAAAATGCCTTGAAGCAAACAATGCAAACAAAATTGCCGTTGCCCACAACCTTAACGACCAAGCAGAAACCTTGATTATGCGTCTTTGTCGTGGCACAGGGCTTACGGGTCTTTCTGGCATTTCACCTGTTAGGGATAACATTATACGTCCGCTTATAGGATGTACACGAAGTGAAATTGAGGATTATTTGGAAAGCCTTAATCAGCCTTACTGCACTGATTCCACCAATCTTAAAGAGGACTATGCACGAAACAAAATTCGCCTAAGCCTTTTACCATATATGCAAAAAGAAATTAATTCGGGTGTAATTAATAACCTAGCAAAAACTGCAGAGCTTTTGTCCGCAGAAGATAAATATATGGAACAACAGGCGGAGATAGCATACAAAAATTCTTTGGAAAAAATAACCGAGAATGCAGTATATTTAAGAGTAGAGGATTTAGAAAAACTTCCAGAGGTTATTTTAAGACGTATAATTCGTAAAGGGTACAGGGAATTTATAAAAGACATTAAAGACCTTACCTTTAGGCATATAACATTGGTTATTAGGTTGCTTAGTGCTGGAACAGGGAAAAAAATTAATTTGGTTAAAGGGCTTGGGGCAAAAAGAGAATACGAATATATAATGCTTACAAACAGCACAAAAATACAAACGGAAGATTTTTGCTATGTTTTACATGAAGACGTGCCAGTTTTTGTGAAAGAAGCAGAAATTTATGTTGAAATTTCAAAAAAATTAAAAAAAATAGATGGAAATTCCCATATGGTATGTACTAAAGCTTTCGACTGTGATAAAATTAGTGGCGTTTTAGAGGTTAGAAACAGAAAAACTGGTGATTTAATATCTATAAATAAAGAAAAAGGTCATAAAAAGATAAAAGATTTTTTTATAGATCAGAAAATTCCTTTTGAAGAACGAAACCGAGTTGTGCTTATTACCTGCAAAAACCAAGTTTTGTGGGCAATAGGCAAAAGATGCGGTGAATATTTTATTGCCAACAGCGAAACCAAAAATAAATTGTATATCCATGTATGGGAGGATTTAGAAAATGATTGAAACAATAGAAACCCTTATATCTAAGGAAACTATTATTGAAAAAATTAAGGAAATTGCAAAACAAATTGAAAAAGACTATGAAGGTAAGGATATCCACTTTATTTGTGTTCTTAAAGGTGGAGTAATTTTTATGGTGGATTTAGCAAGGAATATAAATAAAAATGTATACATTAACTTCATGGATGTTTCAAGCTATGGTAATTCTACCGAAAGCAGTGGAAACCTTAAAATACTTATGGATTTGGACGAGCCTATTGCGGGAAAAGATGTTATTATTGTGGAAGACATTGTGGATTCCGGACGTACTTTAAGCATGCTTAAAGAATTGCTTTTAAGCAGAAACCCTGCAAGCCTTAGAATTTGTACATTGCTAGATAAGCCAGATAGACGTGTTAGTAAAGTAGATATTGATTATACAGGTTTCCGCATACCAGACGAGTTTGTTGTTGGTTACGGACTTGACTATGCACAGAAGTATAGAAATCTTGATTTTATCGGAGTAATTTCTTTTGAAGAAGAATAAAAAAAGTTAGAAATAGAAATAAATAGTTAAGGCGGCCATAAATTTCAGGCTGCCTTAATGTTTTTCTATTAAAAGACAGACGTTTTGCGGTTGCCAACGTATTTTAAATATGATAGAATGTATTATTGATTTCTATACGTTTTTTTGCGTTATGAAATAATTTAGACAAATTACACGAGGAGGCATAGTTTTGAATAAATATTGGAAAAGTTTTGGCTTGTATGCCATTATGTTTATTATGGTTATTAGCATACTTGCGTTTTTGAACACAGGTGCGGGTGGTGCAGCGGAAACAAAGGTGACATATACATACAACGACCTTATTCAAAAAATTGAAAATAATGAAGTTACAGAAATAAAGGTGGAAAAGAGCGGTGAATCTTCTGATTTTGGAAAAGTTACTGCAAAGCTATCTGATGGCAGCCAGGTTATAACAAATGTAGGGTTTAACAACTTTATGAGTTATATAGATGGCAAAATAATTAAAAATGGCTTAAAGGTAGATGTTGTAGATGTACCTAAGGTAGGTGTAATAAGTTCAATTCTTCCATCCATTGTATTGATGGTGCTGATAGTAATTGTTTTCAGCTTTATGTTCCAAAAAATGCAAGGCGGCGGCGGAAAGATGATGAACTTTGGAAAAAGCAAAGCCAAGGTTAACATTGATGATAAAAACCGTGTTACTTTCCAAAATGTTGCTGGTCTTGATGAAGAGAAGGCAGAATTACAGGAACTAGTTGAGTTTTTAAGAGAGCCTAAAAAGTTTGTGGACTTAGGGGCTAGAATACCAAAGGGTGTTTTGCTTGTAGGCCCTCCGGGAACAGGTAAGACGTTGCTTGCAAAAGCAGTTGCAGGCGAGGCAAAAGTTCCATTTTTCAGCATTTCAGGTTCAGACTTTGTTGAAATGTTTGTTGGTGTTGGTGCTTCACGTGTAAGAGATTTATTTGAACAAGCGAAAAAGAATGCTCCTTGTATTGTATTTATAGATGAAATTGATGCAGTTGGACGCAGGCGTGGTGCAGGTGTTGGCGGTGGACACGATGAAAGAGAACAGACCCTTAACCAGTTGTTGGTTGAAATGGACGGTTTTGGTGCTAACGAGGGTGTAATTGTGGTTGCGGCAACAAACCGTGCCGATATACTTGACCCTGCTATTTTAAGGCCAGGACGTTTTGACAGACAGGTGTATGTTGGCAGACCAGACGTTAAGGGAAGAAAAGAAATTTTAGATGTACACGCAAAAGGTAAGCCTATGGCAAAAGAAGTTGACCTTGAGGTTGTAGCAAAAACAACATCTGGCTTTACAGGTGCAGACCTTGAAAACCTTCTTAACGAAGCGGCATTATTATCTGCAAGGGTTGGTAAAAAAGAAATTGATATGGAAGAAATACAAAAGGCTTTTGTTAAGGTTGGAATTGGTACTGAAAAGAAGAGCCGTGTTATAAAGGAAAAAGAAAAAATTATTACTGCTTACCACGAATGTGGTCACGCTATTTTATTTGAGGTTTTAAGCGAGCTTGACCCTGTGCACAGCATTTCTATTATACCTACCGGTATGGCAGGTGGTTACACAATGCCTTTGCCTAGTGACGACAAAATGTACGTAACCAAAAGGACAATGGAACAGGAAATTATATCTTTCCTTGGCGGACGTGCGGCAGAGTTTATTGTGCTTAAAGACGTTACAACTGGAGCTAGCAACGATATTGAAAGAGCAACTTTATTGGCACGAAACATGGTTATGAAATACGGTATGAGTGATATTTTAGGACCTGTACAGTTTGGTGATGACGGCGGTGAGGTGTTTATTGGAAAAGAAATAGCACATTCACGCAATTATGGAGAGCATGTTGCATCTACTATAGATGCTGAAGTTAAGCGTATTATGGATACTTCCTACAGCGAGGCTATTCGTATTATTAAGGAAAATATTGATGTACTTCATGCTGCAGCAAAAGCTTTAATTGAAAAAGAAAAGATTACAGGTGATGAATTTAGGGCAATACTTAAAGACCCTAAAAGCTTCCAGGGTGTTACACTTGAAAAAGAAACTGCTGCCAATGCCGAAGAAGAGGTGGCAGATGTAGAAATACCAAAGGTGACCCTTACAAAAGAAGAAATTTAATGTTTATATAAGAGAGAGGAGAATTTTTATTATGGATTACAATTTACAAGTAGGTATGACCAATGAAATTGAATATGTGGTTGGCAAAAACGATGCAACAGCTCATTTTGGAGGAGATTTTCCAGTTTTTTCAACACCTAGAATGATTGATTGGATGGAAGAAGTATCGCTTAAGCTTTGTCAGCAGGTATTACCTAAGGGCATGGATACAGTTGGAACTTTTGTTGATGTTAAACATATGGCACCTACACCAGTGGGCATGAAGGTTCGTGTTATTGCTGAAATAGGTGAGGTTAACGGAAAAATGCTTACATTAAAAGTAAAAGCATACGACGAAAAAACAAAAGTTGGTGAGGGCACTCACGGAAGAGCAATTATTGATGTAGAGAAATTTATTTCAAGATTAAAAGAAGCTAACAAATAAATTAATAAGACAAAGACCGTGGGACAATATTTGCACCTTACACCGTGGGATGGTCAATGCTTTCCTTAGCAAAAGCTGTCTTTGGTGAAGAATGCAATGGACTGCGGTCTTTTTGCTTTTATACAACAGGAGGAGCTACAGATGTCAGTGAATTTAAAAGGTAGAAGTTTTTTAACCTTAAAGGATTATACAGCAGAAGAAATTGAATATTTGGTAGACTTGGCTATTGACCTTAAAGCAAAAAAGAAGGCAGGTATTTTTCAACGCAGCATGGAAAACAAAAATGTTGCACTTATATTTGAAAAGCCATCTACACGTACACGCTGTGCATTTACAGTTGGTGCTATAGATGAAGGTGCACACCCTGAATATCTTGGTAAAAACGATATACAGTTGGGTCACAAGGAAACTGTTGAGGATACTGCAAGAGTTTTGGGCCGCATGTTTGATGGAATTGAGTTCCGTGGTTTTTCACAAGAGGTAGTGGAAAAACTGGCGAAGTACAGCGGTGTTCCGGTTTGGAACGGGCTTACAGACGAAGACCATCCAACACAGGTGCTTGCGGATTTTATGACTATTAAGGAAAAATTTGGACGACTTAAAGGCATAACATTTGTATATGCAGGTGACGGAAGAAACAACATGGCAAATGCCCTTATGATTGGGGCATCTAAAATGGGTATGAATTTCGTTATTATTGCACCAAAGAGCCTTTATCCTGCAGAGGATTTAGTGGAGATTTGTAAGGGTTATGCAAAGGGAAGCGGTGCAACTATAACTATTACAGACGATCCAACCCAAGGAGTTAAGGGTGCTGATATTATATATACCGATGTTTGGGTTTCCATGGGTGAAGAGGATAAGGCGGCTGACCGAATTGCAATTTTAAAGCCATATCAGGTTAATAAAGCCCTTATGGAGGCAACAGGCAATCCTAAAACACTATTTATGCACTGTTTACCAGCGGTTAGGGAAAAAGAAGTAACCAACGAGGTTATTGAAAGTGAGGCTTCAGTTGTATTTGATGAGGCGGAGAACCGTATGCACACAATTAAAGCCGTTATGGTTGCAACTATAGGAAAATAAGTGGCAAAAAAGCCAAAACATTGAGGACTTTGCCCTCAAACACCCACAAGGGCTTCACCCTTGACCCTTCTAAACCGCATAAATATGCGGTTTTAATAAAGTTTTTGGTCTTGCTTTTTTCAAAAAGCAAGTGGGTTTGGGCAACGCCCAAGGTCTTTTACACTTTAAGCAGACTTCATGGTCTGCTTTTTTCTTAATTGAAGGATGGTGTTCCATGAAAAATAAACTACTTGAATTGCTGAAAAAATATGACGGATATATTTCCGGAGAAGATATAGGTACACAGCTTGGTGTAAGTCGAACGGCGGTGTGGAAATATATAAAAGCCTTACGCAATGATGGATACAATATTGAGGCCGTAACCAATAAAGGATACCGTCTTATGCCTAGTGATGATGTGCTTAGCAGTATGGAAGTTAAAATTGGTTTGCACACAAAATTAATAGGTAAAGATGTACTGTTTTTTGACACTGTTGATTCCACCAACAATAAGCTTAGGCTATTGGCACTAGAAGGTACAGAAGAAGGCACTGTTGTTATTGCTGATGAACAATCTGGCGGAAAGGGCAGGCGTGGACATATATGGAGTTCTCCAAAGGGAACGGGTCTTTGGATGTCAGTGCTTCTAAAACCAGATATTACTCCTCAGGAAGCGTCACGAATTACCCTTGTAGCAGGTCTTAGCGTGTGCCAAGGCATAAATGCTTTGTTAGGCATTAACAGTGGCATAAAATGGCCTAACGACATTATTATTGAGGGTAAAAAGGTTTGTGGTATTCTAACAGAAATGAACGCACAGATTGACAATGTGGAGTTTGTTGTGGTTGGAATAGGTGTGAATGTAAATACAGAATTTTTTTCAGACGAATTAAAGGATGTGGCAGTTTCCCTTAGGCAGGTGACATGTGGAAAAGTTAAAAGAAGTGAAGTTGCGGCGGCAATAATAGAGAGGCTAGAGGAAAACTACAATAAATATACACAAGAAGGGTTTTTGGCAGTAAAAGCAGACTATGAAAAAAACTGTATAACCCTTAAAAGGGAAGTTAAAGTAATTGCAAAGGATAGTTTTAACGGCAGAGCAATAGCCATAAACAATGATGGCGAATTGATTGTAGAAAAAGAAAACGGTGAGCAGGTTACAGTTTTCAGCGGAGAAGTTTCGGTAAGAGGAGTGTAGAGAAAGTATGGATAAAATTGTATTGGCAGCAGCTTCTTTTGACAAGCAAAAGTATTATATAGATGAAGGATTTTCGGACTTGCCACAAAGCATTAAAGATGAAATTAAAACCATTTGTGTTGTGCTGGCAGATAAGCTGATGTGTACATTTATAATTGGATTTTACACAAATGGTGATGTATATTTTGAAACGGTTAAGAGCGAAGATTTACTGGATTTTGATGACATTGGGGCAGAATTGGAAATAAAAGCCTTGGAAAAAGAAAAAGCCGAGTTGATTAAAGCACTTAGTTTATGGTATTTGGTGTATAAAACAACGGATGGTGAAAAAATAAAAGAGGAATTACTGAAAAAATGAACAAATTTTATTGAATAATCCGAAAAAGTTGGTATAATAAAGCGGATAAACCTACAATACAAATCAGCAGTTGGTTTATTTTTTTAAGTGAGCTAATTTTCGGAAGGGCTCATGTTTCTAAAAAGAGTTCGGAACTTTCTAAACATTTTTAGAGAATATACTTCATATAAACGGAGGCATTGAAATATGATTCTGGTAATTGATGTGGGCAACACCGAAATTCTTTTAGGCGTATACGAGGATGATTTTTTAATTGCAAGTTGGCGTATGACCACAGACAGTATGAGAACATCAGATGAAATGGGTACTACTCTTTTAAGATTTCTTAAGTTTGATGATTTTGAGGTTGAAAAAATTGATGATGTTATTATTTCATCCGTTGTGCCAAATATTATGTATTCATTGGTTAGGGGAGTGAAAAAGTATTTTTGTGTTGAGCCTATTATAGTTACAAATCAGCTTAAAACAGATATTGAGTTGGACATGCAAAATCCAAACGAGCTGGGAAACGACAGAATTGCAAAAATGGTAGCGGCCTATGAAATTTATGGCGGTCCTGTTATGATAATAGATTATTCCACTGCTACAACCTTTGATGTTGTGGATGAAAACGGTAAGTTTGTAACTGGAATTACAGCACCAGGTATAAACATTTGTGCCGAAGCATTGTTTTTGAAAACAGCACAGTTACCTAAAATTGAAATTAAAAAACCTGATAGTATATATTGCAGAGATATAATAAGCTGTATACAATCTGGCATTTACTACGGACATATTGGCGAGGCTAAGTACATAATAGATAATGTACGCAAAGAGCTTGGTTATTCAAACCTTAGGGTAATTGCAACAGGCGGAATGGCAAGGTCTATTGACGAAAATCAGGAAATATTTGATGTGCTAGACCCATTTTTAACCTTTAAGGGGCTTAAAATTATATACGAAAAAAACAAGGCACACTTACAGGAGGCTAAATATGGTTCTGGTAATTGATGTTGGAAATACAAATATGGTTTATGGTCTTTATGAAGGGGACGAGCTTTTAAGCACGTGGCGAATGTCTACAGAAATGGCTAAAACTTCTGACGAAATAGGGATAACAATACATTCATTTTTTGAGGACGAGGGGAAAGACTTAAAAAATGTTGAAGGCGTAATAATAGGCTCTGTTGTACCTAATATTATGTATTCACTAACACATAGCATTAAAAAGTATATGGGCATTGAGCCAATGATTGTTAGTGCGGACATGAAACTGGATTTGGTTATTGTTAGGGATAATCCAAAAACGGCGGGTGTAGACAGAGTTATTGATTTAGTTGCTGCAAAAGAAATTTATGGGATGCCTGCTATAGTTATAGACTATGGAACAGCAAATACATTTGATGTTGTGAATGAAAATGGGGAATTTATAACGGGGTTTATTTCAGCAGGGGTTAAAATATGTGCAGAGGCATTGTATCAGAGAAGTGCCCAACTGCCTAAGGTGGAATTAATGGCACCACAAACCTTTTTGGCTAAGGACACTGTAAGCAGTTTGCAAGTAGGTATTGTGGCAGGGCGTATAGGCGAAACTATACACATAATAGAAACCCTGAAAAGAGAACTGAACATACCAAATGCAAAGGTAATTGCAACAGGTGGATTGGCAAAAATAATAGACCCGGACGGAAAGATTTTTGATATTTGCGACCCTGTGCTTACACTTACTGGGTTGAAAATTATTTATGATAAAAATAAAGGACTTTAAGTTATGAAAATTGGAAATTTAAAGCTTGATAACAACGTGTTTCTTGCACCAATGGCAGGAGTTACGGATATGCCATTTCGCATTCTTTGCAAGGAAATGGGCTGTGGACTTGTATACAGCGAGATGGTTAGTGCAAAAGGCATGTTTTATCAAAGCAAAAATACAGGAAAATTGTTAGAGGTTGACCCAAGGGAAAGACCAGTAGCGTTACAGCTTTTTGGCAGTGACCCGCAAATTATGGCAGACATGGCAAAAACCCTTGAGGATGCACCTGTTGACATTATTGATGTAAACATGGGGTGTCCTGCACCCAAAATAGTTCGGAACGGTGAAGGCAGTGCATTAATGAAAACGCCAGAGCTTGTTGGTGAAATTGTTAATGCTCTTGTAACTGCACAGAAAAAACCTGTAACCATAAAGTTTAGAAAAGGTTTTGATGACAACCGTGTTAATGCAGTTGAAATTGCAAAAATGGCAGAAAAAAACGGTGCGGCGGCAGTAGCGGTGCATGGAAGAACCCGTGAACAATATTACAGCGGAAAAGCAGACTGGGATATTATAAAAGCAGTAAAGGCAGCTGTGGATATACCGGTTATTGGCAATGGAGATATATTTACATCACAGGATGCAAAAGCTATTATAGACCAAACAGGTTGTGATGCCATAATGGTTGGGCGTGGTTGCCAGGGGAACCCTTGGATTTTTAAACGAATTATACACTACCTTGAAACAGGTGAGCTTCTACCAGAGCCAACAAGTGTGGAACGTGCTAACATGGCATTACGTCATGCCAAAATGTTAATTGACTACAAAGGCGAGTATACCGGTGTTAGGGAAATGCGAAAGCATTTATCGGATTATACAAAGGGAATGAAGGGTGCCGCCGAGATGCGAGGAAAGATAAACACCGCAAACAGTTTTGAACAAATTGAAGCAATGATTAAGCAGTACTATTTATAATTAAAGAATTATTGTAAAAAAAGAAAACTTGAGGGCTTTGCCCTCAAACACCCACAATGGGCTCCTTTCAGCACTTTGCTTTGCAAAGCTGTCCTGCGGACAGATGGCACGTCTTTTCCATTGCATAATTCACCAATCTAAAACCGCATGAATATGCGGTTTTAATAAAGTTTTTGGTCTTGCTTTTTTCAAAAAGCAAGTAGGTTTGGGCAAAGCCCAATGTTTTTTGATAATCTAAGGCTTCAGGCATTCCTGAGGTCTTTTTGTTTGCAAAAAAGCATATATATGTTATAAAATGTTAGGGAAGTGCTAAAATGAATTTTGCTGAGATTGGGTATATTAAAGACGATGAAAGTCTATGGATAAGCAAATTTGTACAAAAATTACCAAAACCGCTGCAAACTAAGTACTTAATGGCTGCTGTTCCCCTTAAAATTGAAGAGGTGGAAATGCTTGGCGAAAGCGGCTTAAAAATTACATTGCCTATTACAGAAAATGAGGATAACCTGTCACTAAGGGTTAGGGTTTTAAAAAAAACATGTGCATTGCTTATGGAAAAAGAAATAAAGGTTATACTAAACCCAGATAATATTGCTGTTCCTTTTGGATTTATGGAGGCAAAGGGTGGGTTGGCAAATGCAATTTTTGCAGACCAACTGCTTAAAATTGCCGCCAAAACAAAAAATATAGACCTTGCAACAGACGAGGTAGTTCTTATAGATGGTTATAATTTTAATACGATTGCAGTGCTTGAAGCTATAAAATCGGAAGTTAACTACCTGTCTATTTATACTTGCCGAAAGGAAGGTCTTAAAGACATACTTAATTCAATTTTCGAGGAAACCGGTCTTATTATTGAATGTTTTTCCAGCCCTAAAAGCACGCTTATGGCAGAAGCCTCTGTTATAATTAATTGTAGTGCAGACATGGAGAATTATGACTATGCTTTTAAACGTGGAAGCGTTTTTATTGAAGCATCGGGATATTTGGCAAAGGTGGCGCGCATGATTCAAAAAAGAACAGATTTATTTTTTGTAACGAATTTCAAGGCGGAAATTTCACAACAAGAAGCAGATTCTCGTTGTGTTGAAGCACTTATTTTAATGAAGAACAATGATTTATATGATGCATTTAAGGGCAAGTGTGTACCTATGGAAACTAAGAAAATACTGGGTTATATGCACAAACCGCAGTTGGTTGTAAAACAGATAAAACGTTGACAATAGTGGCCTTGTGGGGTATAATTTCATAAACGTTTAGGAGAACACTCTGTAAATCAGAGTGTTCCTTATATTTGTCAGCTTAGAATAGAGAAGGAGTGGAGTAGATGTCAGAAAAGAAAGTTGTTTTGACATATGAAGGCCTCAAGAAAAGAGAAGAGGAACTTGAAGAGTTAAAAACTGTTAGAAGAAAAGATGTGGCCGAAAAAATTAAAGAAGCTCGCGGACAGGGCGATTTATCTGAAAATGCCGAATATGACTCCGCAAAAGAGGAACAGGCAGAAATTGAAGCAAGAATTGTTTTCCTTGAAAAAATGCTTCGTAATGCAGAAGTTATTGACGAAGAAGAAGTTAGTAAAGATGTTATCAGCGTAGGCTGTACAGTTAGACTTTTTGATGTGGAGTTTGATGAAGAGGTTGATTATACAATTGTTGGCTCTGCCGAGGCTGACCCAATGGATGGAAAAATATCCAATGAGTCTCCTGTTGGTATGGGTCTTTTAGGCCATAAAACAGGTGAAACAGTAATTATTACAGCACCAGAAGGCGAAATAGAGTTTAAGGTAATAGAGATACTTAACGGTAACAAATAAGGAGGAACCAAAAGTGGCACAGAATACAAATGACGAGCCAATGGAAGTTCAGGTAAGCCAGGAAGAACTTAGCGAACTTCTAAAGGTAAGAAGAGAAAAGCTTGATAAATTGCAGGAAGAAGGCAGAGACCCTTTTGAAATAGTAAAATACCCTGTAGACAAACACAGCAACGAAATAGTTGAAAACTATGCAGAGCTTGAAGGCAAGGAAGTTACTATTGCTGGACGTCTTATGGCAAAACGTATTATGGGCAAGGCAAGTTTCTGTAATATTCAAGATAGAAACGGGAAAATGCAGGCATACGTTAGCCGTAACGATATTGGCGAAGAAAGCTATGCAGATTTTAAGAAATACGACATTGGTGATATTGTTGGATTGAAGGGTACTGTTTTCACAACAAAAATGGGCGAAATCTCAGTTCATGCCACAGAGGTAGTTCTTCTTAGCAAAAGTCTTCAGATTTTACCAGAAAAATTCCATGGTCTTAAAGACCAAGAATTAAGATATCGCCAAAGATATATGGATTTAATTGTGAACCCAGAAGTTAAAGATGTTTTCTTCAAGCGTTCTGCAATTATAAGAGAAATAAGAAATTTCCTTGACACAAAAGGCTTCCTTGAGGTTGAAACACCTGTATTGCAAACAATTGCAGGTGGTGCGTCTGCACGACCTTTTATTACACACCACAACGCATTGGACATTGATATGTACTGCCGTATTGCCCTTGAGCTTCCACTTAAAAGGCTTATTGTTGGCGGTTTTGAAAGAGTTTATGAAATTGGACGTGTATTTAGAAACGAAGGTGTATCTGTAAGACATAACCCAGAGTTTACACTGATGGAGCTTTATCAGGCATACACTGACTACAATGGCATGATGGACATTACAGAAGGTATGTTCAGACACGTTGCACAGGCTGTTAACGGCAAATTGACAGTTAACTATGGCGGACATGAAATTGACCTTGAAAAACCTTTTGCAAGGCTTACTATGGTGGATGCGGTTAAGCAGTTTGCTGGGGTAGACTTTGATGAAATTAAAGATACAGCAGAGGCGAAAGCTATTGCTAAAGAAAAAAATGTGGAATTTGAGGCACGTCATGAAAAAGGCGATATTTTGAACCTTTTCTTTGAAGAATTTGTTGAAAAGAACCTTATTCAGCCTACATTTATTATAGATTATCCTGTGGAAATTTCCCCGCTTACAAAAAGAAAGCCATCTAAGCCTGAATATACAGAGCGTTTTGAGCTTTTTATTGTAGGACGTGAATATGGAAACGCTTACAGTGAGCTTAATGACCCTATTGACCAAAGAAAGAGATTTGAGCATCAGGAAGCTATGCGTGCCGCAGGCGACGACGAAGCAAATATGATTGATGAGGACTTTATGTGTGCCCTTGAATATGGTATGCCTCCAACAGGAGGACTTGGCATTGGAATTGACAGATTTGTAATGCTACTTACAGAGTCTGTATCTATTAGGGATGTAATTTTGTTCCCTACAATGAAGCCTTTACAATAAAATAGATATGTGAACAAGAGAAGTGGCTTATGCCACTTCTCAGAGTGTAGACAAAGTCTACACTCTGTAAATCAAGCCGCAAGTCGACTTGATTTAGTCACTGGTATGATAAAAGTCAGTATTTTCAAATCAGGCTTAAAAGCCTTGAAAATACTGACTTTCTTTGCGTTACAGCGGAAATGCATTTCCCTGTAACGATTTAAAATGGGAACTCTTTATTCCCAAAACTTCAGCAATTAATTCAATTTGTGGGTTTGTCTTCAACCTGAGAAGTGGCTTATGCCACTTCTTTTTTTATTGAAAAAGGATTTTGCTATTGACAAATGATGTTAGCCGGCGGATAATAAAAATATAAACAAACTGCGAAAGTTGTTCGTCATTAACGAAAAAGGGGTTGAGAGCTAATGGCAAATTCTGAAGGAGTAATAATTCAGTCTGTGGCTAGAGCTATGGACATTCTAGAGCATTTCAATAGAAAAAAGGATATGGGTATATCGGAAATATCCGAATGCATGGGTCTTAGCAAAAGCACAGTGTATGGGCTTGTTAATACATTGGTTGCCTATGGGTATCTGAACCAAAACTGCGAAACCAAAAAGTATAAGCTTGGAATGAAACTTTTTGAAATGGGCTGTACTGTTGAAAAGCGTATGGATTTACGAAACGAGGCAAGACCTTTTTGCGAAAAAATTTCCAAAAAATACGGACAAACCGTACATCTTGCGGCTCACTACGAGGGTGAGGTTGTATACATTGATAAGTTTGATATGCCTGATTTCCTTATTACATATTCTCAGGTTGGCAAACGTGCACCTATGAGTTGCACAGGTGTTGGCAAAGCTATGCTTGCTTATCTTCCATGGGAATATGTTCAAAAGTATGTAGTATCCAAAGGGTTTGCAATTAAAACATCTAAGTCTATAAAAGATGAAACAGAGCTTAGACAAAACCTTGAAGCCGTTAGACATAGGGGATATGCAATGGATGATGAGGAAATAGAAATAGGATTGAGATGTGTTGCTGCACCTATATTTAACTACAAGAATGAGCCAGTTGCTGCCATAAGTTTATCTGGAATGGCAAACAGAATGACAGATGAGCTAGTAGAGGCGATGGCACGCGATGTTATAGAATGTGCCGCAGACATATCTAATCAGCTTGGTTACAGAGAATAAAATAGTTGATTTTCTTTTATTCAAACTAAAATAAGTCAGCTTTAAATATGAAGGGAGATTATATAATGAACGGCAGAATTAAAGTTGGTATTATCGGCCCTGGTAATATAGGTACAGACCTTATGTATAAGGTAATGAAAAGCAAATATCTTCAAATGCACTTTATGACAGGCATTGTTGAAAGTGAAGGATTGGTAAGAGCTGAAAAAATGGGTTTTAAAACCTCTACTGATGGTGTTAAGGCTGTGGCAGATGACCCTGATGTAAAAATTGTGTTCGATGCAACCCTTGCAAATGCTCACCTTGCCAATGCACCTGTACTTAAAGCGGCAGGAAAGATTGCTATTGATATGACACCTGCGGCTGTTGGCCCATATGTAGTACCTTGCGTAAACCTTGATAAATTACAGGATGTAGATAACTTTAACATGGTTACATGTGGTGGACAAGCTACAATTCCTATTGTGAATGCTATAAACGAAGTTGCAGATGTAGAGTATGCTGAAATTGTTGCAAGTATTTCTTCAAAAAGTGCAGGCCCTGGAACAAGGGCTAGCATTGACGAAT
>JAQVIB010000179.1 GCA_028695945.1 Lachnospiraceae bacterium | reverse complement strand
TTCCTTCTGGTGTGTCCGGCCATTGTCCGTTCCTATACAACTCAACACAATTCATCTTAAAAACAAAATCATATCTCATGACAAAACCCCCTATACTGGTGTTGTCCAGTATAGGGGGTACATATCATATTAACCAATAACAGAGGTATTTCTATCTTTAAACAGAGTAGTTCAACTGCTTAATTATTTTGTAAGTGCTAAATAGCTTTCAAGTCTATCCTTAGCATCCTTAGCTGCTTTGTCAAAAAGAGTTTCGGCAATTTCTGGGAACTTCTTAAGAAGTGATGAGTAACGAACCTCGCTCTTAAGGAAATCTTTGAAATCAGCAGTAGGAACTTTCGAGTCCATAATAAATGGATTCTGACCAGCCTCTTTAAGGTCTGGGTTAAATCTGTACATGTGCCAGTAACAAGCTTCAACAGCACGCTTAGCTTGGTCTTGTGCACCGCTCATTCCACCCTTAATGCCGTGGTTGATACATGGAGCATAAGCAATAACAATTGAAGGGCCCTCGTAAGCTTCAGCCTCAGCAATGGCTTTTAATGTCTGGTTCTTGTCAGCACCCATTGCAACCTGTGCAACGTATACATAACCGTAACTCATTGCCATTCTGCCAAGGTCTTTCTTCTTTGTTTTCTTACCGCTTGCAGCAAACTGAGCAATAGCAGCAGTTGGTGTAGCCTTTGAAGACTGACCGCCTGTGTTAGAGTAAACCTCAGTATCTACAACAATAATGTTAACGTCCTCGCCTGAAGCAAGTACGTGGTCAAGTCCGCCGTAACCGATGTCGTATGCCCATCCGTCACCACCAATAATCCACTGTGAAGGCTTAATTAAGTAGTCTTTACGTGTATAAATTTCCTTAATAGCTTCGCTTTGGTCTTTAGTAGCTTCAATTGCGGCAATAACAGCATCAGCTCTTTCTCTTGTTCCAGCAGTTACTTTAAAGCCTTCAACCCATGCAGTTAAAGCAGTTTTAAGTTCACTTTCAGAAAGTGTAGGGATAACAGCCTCAACTTGGCTCTTAACCATCTTACGCACAGAAGTTGCACCTAAGAACATACCGTAGCCGTATTCAGCAGTATCCTCGAAAAGTGAACAACCCCATGATGGGCCATGTCCTCTTTCGTTAGTTGTATAAGGAACTTCTGGTGAACCACCCCAAATGTGTGTACAGCCAGCTGAGTTAGAAATCATCATTCTGTCGCCGTATAGCTGAGTAATTAACTTAATGTAAGGTGTTTCGCCACAGCCTGCACACGCACCTGAAAATTCAACGTATGGTTTAAGGAACTGGCTGCCCTTAACAGTAAATTTTTGTTTGTCTTCAATATTTTTAAGAGTTACACTCTTCATTGTGTAATCCCAGTTGGTTGCGTTTTCTTCTTTAATAGAAGCAAGAGGTGTCATTTTAAGAGCCTTTTCCTTAGCAAGACAAGCCTTAACACAAACGCCACAGCCTGTACAATCTAAACCAGAAATTGCAAGGTGATACTGCATGCCTGTAAACCCTGTAGCAGCTTTCATTTCGTAAGAAGCAGGTGCATTCTTAGCTTCAGTTTCATCAAGAAGTGAAGGACGAATTACTGCATGTGAACATACATATGAACACTGGTTACACTGTATACAATTGTCTTTAATCCATACAGGAACATCAATTGCAATACCTCTCTTTTCCCATGCTGTAGTACCACCTGGGAAAGAACCGTCTTCACGACCATTAAAGGTAGAAACTGGCAGGTCATTACCTTCCTGACGAGCAATCTTCTTCATAACGTCTTTTATGAATGCTGGCATGTTAGGGTCAACAGCAACTGGTTCGTCAACTGCATTAGCCCATGAAGCAGGAACATCAATTTTCTTAATCATTGTAACGCCCTTGTCAATAGCAGCGTTGTTCATATCAACAACGTCCTGACCTTTGTTACCATATGATTTTTCAACTTCTTTTTTAAGATACTTAACTGCATCTTCAACAGGAAGAACTTTAGAAATTGCGAAGAACCCAGCCTGCATAATCATGTTAATACGTCCGCCAAGACCAATTTCTTTAGCAATATCAACCGCATTAAGTGTGTAGAAATTGGCTTTCTTTTCAACAATTTTTCTCTTAAGGTCAGCAGGAAGATTTGCCTCAAGCTCTTCTGGTGTCCAAATTGTATTTAAAAGGAAGCTTCCGCCTTCTTTAAGGTCGCCAATAAGGTCATATTTGTCAACGTAAGACTGGTTGTGACAAGCAATGAAGTTAGCCGCTTTAATTTGATAAGAACCTTTAATTGGGCTTGGACCCATACGAAGGTGAGAAATTGTAACCCCGCCTGATTTCTTTGAGTCATAAGCAAAATAAGCCTGTGCATAGAAATCTGTGTGGTCACCAATAATCTTAACTGCAGATTTATTAGCACCTACAGTACCGTCAGCACCAAGTCCCCAGAATTTAAATGAGAAGTTGTCTGCTGGTGAAGAATCGAAATTTCCTTCATATTTAGGTAATGAAAGGTGTGTAACGTCGTCAATGATTGATACAGTAAAGTTGTTCTTTGGTTTTTCACTTCTAAGGTTCTGGAAAACAGCCATTACATCCATAGGTGTAAAGTCTTTAGAACCAAGACCGTAACGACCACCAACAATAAGTGGAGCGTTTTCAACGTCTGCAAATACGTTTCTAACGTCTAAGTAAAGAGGCTCGCCAAGTGCACCCGGCTCTTTAGTTCTGTCAAGGACAGCAATTCGTTTAACTGTCGCAGGAATTTGTTTTAAGAAGTAATCAGCTACAAACGGTCTGTAAAGGTGAATTTCAAGTAAACCTAACTTGTCGCCCTTAGCGTTCATGTAATCTATAGTTTCTTTTGTTACATCACATGATGAACCCATAGTGACAATAATATCTTCTGCGTCATCTGCACCATAGTAGTTGAATAATTTATAGTCAGTACCTGCTAATTCGTTTATTTTTTCCATGTAATACTGAACGGTTTCAGGCACTGCATCGTAAAATTTGTTAACTGACTCTCTTGTTTGGAAGAAGATATCCGGGTTCTGTGCAGTACCACGTGTTGAAGGGTGGTCAGGGTTAAGCGAATTAGCTCTGAATGCCTTAACAGCATCCATGTCTACAAGCTCTTTTAACTGATCATACTCAAGAAGTTCAATCTTCTGATATTCGTGGCTTGTTCTAAAGCCATCGAAGAAATGTAAGAAAGAAATTCTGCTTTTAATTGCACAAAGATGAGCAATACAAGCCATATGGAAAGCCTGCTGCACGTTGCTTGATGCAAGCATAGCAAAACCAGTCTGACGGCAACTCATAACATCCTGATGGTCACCAAAGATAGAAAGAGCATTTGAAGCAAGGGAACGTGCACTAACGTGGAAAACGCCAGGTAATAGTTCACCTGCAATTTTGTACATGTTTGGAAGCATAAGCATAAGACCTTGGCTTGCTGTGTAAGTTGAACCAAGAGCACCTGCCTGTAAAGCACCGTGTAAAGCACCTGCAGCACCACCCTCGGACTGCATTTCTCTAACGTCCACTGTTTGTCCAAAGATGTTTTTAACACCGTTCGCACTCCATTCATCAATCATTTCAGCCATCTGGCTTGATGGTGTAATTGGGTAAATTGTAGCCACTTCAGTAAAAGCATATGATGCATAAGCGGCAGCTGTATTACCGTCCATAGTCGCTTTTCTTAACTGTTTATTCATTCTTTTCCCCCCTATAATATTGTTCATGCGTAACTGCAGTACTTAACACACTACATATTAGTTATTTTATCACACCAAAAAACATAACTCAAGATTGCAAAAATATTTCGTTAATTCTACCACAATCCTTTTTGTAAATACCCAGATAAACCGTCAGTATTTTTTCAAAAAAATTGACAAAAATCCTTATTTCGAACAGAGTTCGTGTTTTTCGTTGTTTTAATCAGCATTTTCACCATTTTTTTATCCACGCTATAGTTTATTATGCATAACACTCAAAAATACATTTTGAATTCTTTTTATCAATGGTTCAGTGGTCATGCCTCCCTGTTACATGACTGCGTTCAACTTATTTTGGTATAAAAAAAAGCAAAAACCCACTTAAGAGTTTTTGCTTTTTCTATGTATTATTTACTTGGAACGTAAGGTACTATTAATGATGCAAGCTGCTCAATTGTCATACTTTGTAACCAAACCTTGCCTGGGCCTGAAACGACTGTTTCAAATAATCCCTCTCCACCAAAAATAATATTTTTTAATCCTTTGATGGATTGTACTTCATATCCGCATGTTTCTTCCATAGCTGCTACAACACCTGTATCACAAACCATTCTTTCGCCAGGCGCCAAAACATACTAAGCACAGTGGCCATCAAATTCAAGAAATACCATTCCAGGGCCGGTAACCTTCTGCATTACAAAGCCTTCTCCGCCAAATAACCCTTTGTCAACCTTCTTCTTCA
>JAQVIB010000178.1 GCA_028695945.1 Lachnospiraceae bacterium | reverse complement strand
AGGTTTGTTTTCGGTAATTCTTTTAGAAAGCACAGTGTTACCCCTTTCTAAACAAAGTTCCGCAGATATATTTAATCAAACAGTAGGTGCAAGAAAGGTTTATTTAGAAACAGAAATGACAAGCAGATGGTCTAATTTTTCAGAAAGTGAAGCTGTAATCACAGGAAAGATTGAAAAAATATTAGAAGAAAACAACGCTATTCCATCGGATATTAAAAATGACTACAAGCTAAATGAGAAAATATCTACAGAAGTTACTTCTGAATTAATTTACATCTTGCGTAAACACGAGGTTACAGGTGCTTTTGTTATTTTAAACGGCAAGTGCTTTGAAAGTGATACGGAAAACTTTCAAAAAGCTGGCGTATATATAAGAGATTTAGAACCTACAAGTTTTTCCAAAAATAATTCAGATTTACTTTTGGAAAGAGGTCTGCCATCTGTTTCAAAACAATTTGGTATATCCCTTGATAACTTCTGGAAGGCAGATTTTGACTTTTCAGGTGACAGTGACCAAAGCTTTTTCCATATGCCACTGAATGCTGCACTTAACAGTACCAATAAAAAAAGCTCTAACTATGGCTATTGGAGTAATTCCTTTGAACTTTCTCCAGGTGATGTAAAGGTTATTACATATTCAATACCAATAATACTTTCAGATGGTTCTGTTGTTGGAGTTATGGGAATTGACCTTACCCAAAACTACATACAATCAAAATTAAACTATGATGAACTTGCAGAAAATAAGCAAGGGGCATACTTTTTAGGGTGTACTAAAGATAACGGAGCAACTTTTGAACCTGTGTTTTTTAACGGTCCAATTTTCCAAATGCATTTTGGTAATGAAAAAATCATTACGGCCAATAAAACAGATTACCAAAACATTTTTAATTTAACCAGCTCTAAAAAACAATTGTATAAAACCGCTGGTTCTGTACAATACCTGCATTTGTACAACAACAACACACCATTTGAAAATAGTAAATGGGTAGTTGTTGGATTAATGGACGAAAGTACGCTTTTTTCATACGCAGATGCCATACATAGGGTGGCTTACAGCTTTACCTTCCTTTGTCTTATACTTGGAATTATAGCCATTTATGGAGCAAGCAAGCTTATTACCGTTCCTATTACAAACCTTATAAAAAACCTTAGAAAAGTAAATCCAAACAGCCGAATTCGCTTAAAGCGTGTTGAAATTGATGAAATTGACGAACTTGTTACATCGATAGAAACCCTTAGCAATTCCGTTGCGGATTCGTCTTCAAAAATATCAAAAATTCTTACCTTTGCTAAGATGCCCATTGGCGTTTTTGAATATGAAAAGGACAAAGATATGGTTTTTTGCAGCCAACAGATGTTTGAGCTTTTAGACCTTAAGCCGATAGACGAAGACTATTTATACATATCCACAACACAGTTCAGTGAAATTTTCAGCCAACTTGAGAAACATATTGTAAATGAGGAAGAGAATATCTATAAACTTCCGCTAAAAAACAATTATAGCTGGCTGCAAATGAAGTATATTGATGATGGAGTGCGTGTACTTGGAGTAGTTACGGATATAACAAAGGACATGCTTGAAAAAGAAAGAATGGAGTACGAACTCAGCTTCGACCTTCTTACAAACATACTTAACCGCCGTGCTTTTGAAGAAAAGGTTAGAAAGCTTTTTGAATATCCATCAACACTTAAAATTGCCGCACTTCTTATGTGCGATTTGGATAATCTTAAATACATAAATGATACATACGGGCATGACTACGGGGATGATTATATACAAGCCATTGGGCATTGTCTTTCAAAAATAAGTGCAGAAAACTGCGTTGCGGCACGGCGTTCAGGCGATGAATTTTATGTATTTTTCTACGGCTACAACAGCAAAGATGAAATACGGAATGTTATAAGCAGTCTGTGGGAAGATATTTCTAAAACCTCTATTCTTCTTCCAAACAATGCAACCTTTGGTATAAACGTTTCTGGCGGAATTGCATGGTATCCAGATGACTCCGATTCTTACGATGATTTACTTCGTTTTTCAGACTTTGCAATGTATAGTACAAAACATTCAAAAAAAGGCAATATACAGGAATTTTGTAAAAAAACATTTACCGATAATGGTTTTCTTATAAGCGGGCATGGTGCCCTTAACCGCCTTATAGACCAAGAACTTTTAAACTATGCCCTTCAACCAATTGTAAGTACGCAAACAGGTGAAATTTATGGCTTTGAAATGCTTATGCGTGGCGATGTGACAGAATTGAAAAATCCCGAAAATTTACTGCGTCTTGCAAGCAGTCAATCCAAACTTTATGATATTGAACGTCTTACCTGGTTTAAAAGTCTTGAAACTTGTAAAAAATTATTAGAGGAAGGTCGCCTTCAAGGGAATGAAAAAATATTTGTAAACTCCATTAGTAATCAAATTTTAACAGACGAACATATATTGCAGCTTGAAGAAAACTATGGAGATATACTTAAAAACGTTGTAATTGAGTTTATAGAAAGCCAAAAAATATCCGATGAATTGGGACAAGCAAAAAATAAAATTGCAAAGCGATGGGGTGCATTAACTGCCATTGATGATTTTGGCAGTGGCTACAACAACGAATCTACACTTGTGTTCCTTTCACCAAATTTAGTAAAAATTGATATGACCATTGTACATAACATTGACATTGACACAAACCGTCAGGCACTTTTTGAAAGTATTGTAAGCTACACTGGCAAACGCAATATTAAAATACTTGCCGAGGGTGTTGAAACCAAAGGTGAAATGGAAACCGTTATACGCCTTGGTGCCCAATACATACAAGGGTATTATGTAGGAACCCCTTCATTTGACATAACTCCTATACCTCTTGACATCAGTGAAAGCATTAAGACAGCCTACGAGAAATATAAAATTTAAAAATTGTAACGCAAAAAGTCAGTATTCTAAGCTTTCAGCCTGAAAATACTGACTTTTTTATTTTTATTTATTCACCTAAGGCAACCTTAGGGTCTATAGCAAATTCGCCTTGGCATACCTTAAATTCCAAATGTGTGCCCATAGCCGAACCATACTTGGTAGGCTTTGCAACCTCACCAATTTGCTGTCCTTTTTTTACCGCATCGCCTACTGCTACAGCCACGTTTTCGCTAAGTTGGCTGTATGTAGTGCTCCAACCATCCTGATGATTTATTACAACTGTGTATCCCTTTGCATAATCATTTGTTACTGCTGTAACCGTACCATCACAAGCCGCTTTAACTGCCGCACCTTCATCTGCCAGTATACATACGTCATCATTCGTTCTGTACTGGTCAAGGGTAGGGTCATAAACAAGTGCATCGGCAGAATAGTCCATTGCTATTTCACCTTTAAGTGGCCACTCCATAGTTATTTCGTTAGCCGTAACACCTGCCTCTTCAAACTCGTCGTCAGAACTTTTTGCTGTTGGCTCTTCAGCCTTTGCTTGTGCAACTGGGGCAGTATCTGTTACATCTACATTATCTGCCTGTGCGGTTTTTGTTTTTGGTTCTTCTTCCTTTGCTGTCTGGTTTTTGCTTGCAGTAACAGGCTTAACCTCTTCCTTTGCAGTTTCTGCCACAACTGTTTTGTTTTTTGGCAATGCTGCCTGTGGCTCTGGGGTTTTATCTACCGATAACCCAAGACCAACCGCCGTAACCAAAATAAGGCTTGCGGCAACTGCAATATATTCTTTTTTCTCCAACTTTCTAACCTTCATTTGTTAACACCTCCGCTAGTATTATTGGCACATGCGAAGATGTTTATACTTAAATTATTGTTTTTTTGAAACTAAAATTAATTTGTGAAAGCATAAAGATAAACCTGTAATTTTGCACACATTCATTTAATACAAATCTATTTTGTATTTGTGTTCTCAAACTGTATGCCTGTATAGTAATACGTTAAAATTTCTTTGTAGGTTTTTCCGTCCTTTGCCATACAATCTGCTCCATACTGACTCATACCCGCACCATGTCCATAGCCGTTGGTGGTAAAAATCATGTTGTCACCGTCTTGTTTAACTGTAAAGTCACTGCTTCTAAGGCCAAGTATTTCTCTAACTTCCCTTCCTGTAAGCACTTTGTTTCCAATTTGCATTGTGTTTATATAACCCGCTTCAGTGCGGTCAATTACTTGCATTTGCTCTTTTAAACTGCCATCATATATTTTCAAGTCTGAATGTGCCTTTTGCAAAAGTGAAACCACGGTTTTTACTGGCATTTTTGTTTCATATGTATATTCTGATGACTGCATATCCATAGAGCTATCCACGCTTTGTAAGTATGGCAGTGAATCATTCCACACATTTTCTGACACTTCAGTTTTACCTCGGCTTATAGCATGAAAAACTGCAAGTATAGGCTCGTTGTTATATACCATAATCTCACCGCTTGTACTTAACACTGCTGTTTTAATTTTATTATAATATTTATCGAAACTA
>JAQVIB010000177.1 GCA_028695945.1 Lachnospiraceae bacterium | reverse complement strand
ACATTAGGCGTATGCTTTTTAAAAAAATACGACAGACTATAGATTAAAACCTTGGGACTTAGTCCCAAGGTTTTTCATATTCTTTCAGTATTTTCTTTCTAAATCAAGGTTTTCCAAATCCAGTATTCGTGTTGCTTTAACGCTATTTTCTTCTTTGCTAAGTTTTCCGTACTTGTCAACTTCGGTCAAATCCTTAGGTCCATGGCTTAATGAGGCAGCACCGCCAATGCAGCCACCTTTACATGCCATTCCTTCAATAAAATTACCTTTAAGCCTGCCAAGGGATGCCACCTTTAGGGCTTTTACAACATCCTCTAGCCCGTCACATTTAACAGGGTCAAAGTTTGTATCTATTCCAAGTACTTCAATTGCCTGCTTAACAGCCTCTGTAACCCCACCACTTCTTGCAAACAGCCTTCCATAGTAAGATGCATTGTCAAGGCTCGTCTCCTCACATTTTGTAAGGTCTATCTCCATAGCATCAAGCATTGCCTGCAATTCCTCAAAAGTAAGCACAAGTTCAACAATGCCCTTTAAATCATCTTCTTTTATTTCCATTTTTTTAGCTGTACATGGTCCAATAAATACAATCTTAGCCGTTTCGTCTAGGTGCCTTATCATCTTCGCAATTGCTATCATAGGTGAAACCGTACCCGATACGTGGCTCATAAGCTCTGGATGTGTCTTTTGAATATGTTTAACAAAAGCCGGACAGCAGGAAGTTGTCATCCATTGCCTTTGCTCTATTGTTTCAGCAAATTCCTTTGCCTCGTGACATGCCACTATGTCAGCACCAAGGGCAACCTCAATTGCATGATGGAAGCCTATTTTTTCAATACCGTTTATAACCTGTTCAATTTTTGCCTCTGTAAACTGACTGCTTATTGACGGTGCAACTATTGCATAAACTTTATATTTTGTGTTGTTTTCAGATTTCTTAATTAAATCCAAAACATCAACAACATAAGATTTATCTACAACGGCACCAAATGGACAGTTATACACACATGCTCCACATGATACACATTTTTCTTCGTCTATATAAGCCTTTTTCTCTTCATCAACAACAATGGCATTTACTCCGCAAGAGCGTATACATGGTCTTTGTACATCGCTTATAGCATTAAATGGACAAACAGACTTACATCTTCCACATTCTATACAAAGCTGCTGGTTTATATATGCTCGTTGGCCCATTATAACTATTGCATTTTTAGGGCATGCCTCTTGGCACTTGTGTGCTAAACACCCACGGCAAGCCTCTGTAACCACATATCTGTCAATTGGACATTCGTCGCAAGCACTTCTTAAAATATGAATAACGTTATCCCCATCAAGAGGCTTTATTACAAATTCTGCACGTTCTTTAACAATATGTCTTTCCTTATAAATACAACATCTTGTTATAGGCTTAGGCCCTGGTACAATTGTTTCAGAAATATCATCTATAACATCATTTAGGCTTTCGCCATTTATATATCTCTTTGTAACTTCTTTATTTACCAAATACTTCGTGTATTGAACATTGCTTTCAAACTTTCGCATAAAAATCTTCCTCTTATATATAATTTATGTTAACTTCCTTACCCATTTTTTCTACAATGCGTCCAAGTTCTCTAAGCTGATTTATTTTAAAATTAAAATCCATTGGAAAGCTGTCATTTTGGTGGACAGGATTTACCGCTTGACCAACCCAAATATTCAACTTATCACAGTTTTCAATAAGTAACTTTGCAAGCATTGCTGCCGCATTATTTTCATTAATCTGTGCAATAATTTTTGAATTAAAGCCAGGGTTTATATATCCACGCATTAGTTCAATAGCCTTATTTATAGTAAGCACACCTTCTGTAACAAGTTCAATTCTAGGAATTTTACCAACAGGTGGTATATCATGGGTCATGGTAGATAAATCCACCTCCATTTCTGTACCTAAGGTGCGTGCAACAATACTTGCAGTTGTTCCACCGCAAACAACAACCTTGCCCTCCGCCTCCAAAATTTCTTTTATAACGGAATAATCATTATCTGGATTCTTGGGCGGACCCGAAAACAGATTTATTGTCTCTTGCTCTCTAATTTTAACAGCAAGAACCGTAGTATCATCCCCAGCTTGATTTTCATAAAGATTTTGACAAACTCCAAGCACATTGCCTGTAACTGCATTAGTAGTGGTTTCCGTTGCAGAAAAATCCCTAAGATAATCATTTACATTGTTCCATTGCCAACCAAGTCGAAGGCTTTTTCCAACACCTGCATGTACAACCCCGTCGCTAACAGCAACCAACAGACTGTCTTTTTCTAGCTTAAATATACTTTCGTATATCACTTTTTCGTTAATTACTTTCTTAACTTTGTTTATTGGAACATCCTGTCCGTTTTTATAAATAAAAATAGATGGATTATCAAATTCTGCCACATATACAACACCAGTTTTAAAAACCTTAATTATTGTAAATGTAGAATACGCTAATTGCCTTTGGGAACAGACAGGAAGGGTATGTACAATTGTATCTATTGTTTCTTCCAAAGAAGAACCCTCACGAAGCATTGTTGCGGCTATTTTAGATGTTAGGGTTGCAAGAATGTTCGCCTTAACACCACTGCCCATACCATCTGCTAATACCAAAATTTTGCTATCTTCAAGATTTATCTGCTCAATATGGTCACCGCAAAGTTCCTCACCATATTTATTTATGCTGTTATAGGCAGTATCAATATAATACATAACTATTCACCCTCTTTAAGCACAACATCTTTAAGTTTGTTAAGTGCAACTTTGGTTTCTGCCGTTGTTTCACCTAAAAGGCTGGCTATTTCCTGTGCAACACGCATCTGTTTTTCAATAACATTTTGTGCAATATCAACTGTATGCATTTTAAGCTTTGCAAGCTCCTCTTTTCTTTGTTCCTCTTCAGTTATATCCTGCATAGATATAAAAAGCTCGTCACCTTCAATGTATATTATGTTTTGCATTACAACAATTCCCTGTTGGTCTAAGTGCATTTTCTTGTTCATTATATCTTTCTTAATTGCAAAACAATATGTGTAGTCATCATCTGGCAAACCAAGTTCGGTAACATGTTTTCCCTGAACGTCATCGTTAGTAACTTTAAAATAGTGTTCCGCAACAGGATTTATCTGCTGTATTTTATGTTCTTTATCAATAAAAATAATTATATTTCTGGAGTTAAGAAAAATTGTATCACCCTTGCGTTCTGCTTTTTTTCTTAAATTAGGCCAGCACATTTCTTCCTCTGCCATTCCTTCAAAAACCGCCTGTGCCTTTTCACGGCAAGTGGTGAATCCACATGCACCGCAGTCGTATTCGTCGGCTCTTGTTTTTCTTCCCATCTTGCGTAAAATTTCCTGTATTTTTTCGGGTGGTGCCTGATGCCGTGGCACGCTTATAGGTTTAAAACTTGTACGTAAGTCTACACCATTCCAATCTATAGGCTCGCTTTCTATTCCCCAGCCGTGTTCTGCAGCAAATTTTGTTATCTTCTGTCGTCTGCAAAATAAGCTCAAAGACTCCTTCGGTATAAATGGTCCATTAATGCAGCTTTCTACACAAGCAGAAATACCAATATAGCAGTTTCCAAGTTCTTCTTTTTCCATGCTTTCAAATAGATTTTTAACATTGTCTAATCCGTTAACTCTAAGAGAATCGTAACCGTTTTCTTCCAATATTTCTGTTATATTGGGCCACACGTCTCCTGCAATTGAATAGCTTGAACCTGTACTTTTTGCAACCCTATCAGGCACAGATATTTCAAGGGAATTTAAGTCTATAAATTTTCTTCTGAACATACGAATTATTTCTTGGCAAGTAATCAATGAATTTATTGGTGCAGAATCTACCTTTGGAAACGTTTCATATTTTTTGCTAAGGCATGGTCCAACATAAACCGTATAAGCATTTGGGTCTTCTGCTTTAATTGCCATTCCAAGTGCAAGCATAGGTGTAACCACTGGTATTAAATATTTTACTAATTGGGGATGATATTTTTGTATAAACAGGTAAGTAGCTGTACAAGTGCTTGAAATGAAGTACTTTTGATTACCAGCATTTTCCTTTATATAGTTAATGTAGTCCTCTGTAATTCTTTCACTTCCTGCTGCAATCTCCTGCACGGAATCAAACCCAAGCTTACGCAATGCGGTAACATATTGCCCAGGTTCTTTAAATGAACCAAGGTACGCTGAATCGATACATGCAACCACTCGCCTATCACTTGCTAACATTTTGCTTACAACATCAACCTCATTTTCCATGTTGCGGGCATGCTTTGGACAAGTTACAAAACACTGTCCACAAGCAATACATTTCTCTTCGTCAATTTCGGCTTTGTTGTTTTTGAACCTAATTGCCTTTACAGGACATTCTCGAACGCATTTATTACAGTTTTTGCAGTTTTCCGCAGTAAAGTTGAATAGTCTCAATTTACATCACCTTTTCTTGAACAACTGTTTTAAAGAAATCATCTAGAGTTGCTGGCTGCACAGAATAAATTGTATCGCCAAC
>JAQVIB010000006.1 GCA_028695945.1 Lachnospiraceae bacterium | reverse complement strand
CATTGATACAAATACAAAACTTTTTTCAGGTGTTGAAGGAAAAGAAATTTGTTGGATGAGCCATACAGACTATATTTCTCAAGTTCCAGAAGGTTTTAAGGTTACGGCAACTACTTCCACATGCCCTACGGCGGCTATGGAATGCCCAGAGAAAAAGTTTTATGCAGTACAGTTCCATCCAGAGGTAAACCACACACCTAAGGGTACTAATATGCTTCACAACTTCCTTTATGAAGTATGTGAGTGTAGTGGCGATTGGACAATGACACGTTATATTGACGAGCAGATTGAGGCTATAAGAAAGCAAGTTGGCGATGGAAAGGTACTTTGTGCTCTTTCTGGTGGTGTGGATTCATCTGTTGTTGCGGCACTTGTTAGCAAGGCAGTTGGAAAACAGCTTACATGCGTTTTTGTTGACAATGGTCTTATGCGTAAAAATGAAGGTGAAGAGGTTGAAAAGGTATTTGACGGTTTCTTTGACAGCCATTTTGTACACGCAAAGGCACAGGATAGGTTTTTGAACAAGTTAAAAGGTGTTTCCGAGCCAGAGGCAAAGAGAAAAATTATTGGTGAAGAATTTATTCGTGTGTTTGAGGACGAAGCTAAAAAAATTGGCAAGGTTTCTTTCCTTGTGCAGGGAACAATTTACCCAGACGTTATTGAAAGCGGTTTAGGCGACAGTGCTGTAATTAAGAGTCATCATAACGTAGGTGGACTTCCTTCTGTAGTAGACTTTGACGAGTTGATTGAGCCTTTAAGAATGTTATTTAAAGACGAAGTAAGGCAAATGGGCATTGAGCTTGGCTTGCCAGATACATTGGTTTGGCGTCAGCCTTTCCCAGGACCGGGTCTTGGAATACGTGTGCTAGGCGAGGTTACGGAGGCTAAGCTTGAAATACTTAGAGAAGCGGATGCTATCTTCCGTGAGGAAATTGCACTTGCAGGCTTAGACAGAAGCATTAACCAGTATTTTGCAGTTATTACAGACATGCGAAGCGTTGGTGTTATGGGAGACGGACGTACCTACGACTATACCCTTGCCCTTAGGGGTGTAACAACAACAGACTTTATGACAGCTGATTGGGCAAGAATACCGTATGAGGTGCTGGATAAGGTGAGCGTAAGAATTGTAAATGAGGTTAAACACATTAATAGAATAGTGTATGATATAACAAGTAAACCACCAGCAACGATTGAGTGGGAGTAATTAAGAAAAGCCTTGGAAGTGCCGTAAATACGGTGTTTTCAAGGCTTATTTTTTATTCAATCGTACTAAAAACGTACTACATTTTTTGTTCGTTCAATTTTTCGAGTTGTTCAGCTAAGTCTTTTTGCTTGTTTGGGTAAAGGTGGGAGTATGTTCTTAATGTGGTTTCAATATTTTCATGCCCAAGTCGTTCCGATATTAAAAGTGGTGAATATCCTAGTTCAATTAACATGGATGCGTGGGAATGCCTAAGGTCGTGCACACGTATTTTTTTAACCCCAGCATGCTTACACCCTCTAATCATTTCATGAGTTAAATAGAATTTTGTAACCTCAAATAGCCTTTCGTGAGGTTCGTAACAATATTTACATTCTGCATAACCTTTTATCATGTCAGCTAAAAAGGGCATAATGGAAATGATACGCTTTCCTTTTGCTGTTTTTGGGGACAAGATTAAATCTTCCTTATCTAACCGAGCATAGTTTTTATTAATGCTCAAGGTCATGTTTTCAAAGTCGAAGTCATTTAATGTTAAAGCAAGCATTTCACCAGAGCGGATACCAGTCCAGAAGAGAAGTTCAAAAATTACTTTAGAGGTATGCTTATTTTCAACTGCCTTAATGAACTTTTTAAACTCTTCCAACGTCCAGAACTCCATACTATCTGCGTGTTTTTGCCCCATACTGCCACATATTTGAACAGGGTTATTCTTGAGGTTATAATACCTTACGGCAAAATTAAAAATGGCTGAAAGTTGATTATTTACGGTTTTTAGATAGGTTGGGCTATAGTTATTATCAGAGTTCATTAACGAGTTTTGCCATTGCCTTATATTTGCAGGAGTTATGGAATTTAGGGGCATATCCCCGAAGTATGGGGTTATTTTGCTATCTATAAGAAAGGACTTGCCCTTATATGTTGTCTGTTTCAGCCTTGTTTTACAATCCTCCATATAGAGTTCCACAAAGCTTTTAAATGCCATATCGCAAGAGCCAGCATATTGTTTTACAAACTCTTTTTCAAAGTCCTGTGCTTCACGTTTAAGTTTAAATCCTTCTTTCTTTTTCTTTTTTCGGTTTCCTTGCCAGTCGGTATAGTAAAACGAACAATACCATGTTCCTCTGTTTTCATCCTTATAAACAGGCATAAAAATAGACCTCCTTTTGTAATTTGGGTATAGCAAATAAGGCGGTCATGTGGTATACTTTTCTTGCGGAAAGTGGTTATAATGACCGCTGTATATTTAGTCCTCTGTATTGGCGTACAGGGGGCTTTTTTATTGGGTTAGGTTTTCGACATTGGTGTCGTAAAGGGTTCGACTTCTATGTCGAGGGTATTGAGTTCCTAAAATTCCAGATGTCCAGAATAAGGACATCCGAAAAGTTATGAGTACATCACACTTCTTCACGCTGCAAATGATTTAATTCTTCCATTTTTCTTTTCTGCATGGTTAAAATTTTAATCTGTTCGGATAAATTAGCCAATTCATGCTGTTTTTGATATATTTCTTTTGTATTAAGTTTGAGAGATTCTTCTATCTCCATTCTCCTTATCTCAATTTTAGCCAGTTCATCTTTTTTTTGATTGATAAGATTGTTAAGCTTGTTAATTTCGCTATCAATTTCAAGCATTGGCGATATTTTTTTAGAAGCAGATATACCCAATAAATAATCTACAGAGCAATTGAATATTTTTGCAAGTTTTATTAAGGTATCTGAATCGGGCTTTGCTCGACCAGTTTCCCAAGTCCGTATAGCTGCCTCTCCCTTTTCCAGCGTTGAAGCAAGTTGAGCTTGTGTAAGCATGTGTTCTAAGCGTAATTCTTTAATTCTTTCTTTAAATTCCATATCATCACCCAAATTCATATTACCACATTTATTTGTGACCATCAATATAATTTTAAAAAAACATTGACATAAATTAAAATCAATACTATAATGTGACCGTAAAAACAATTACGTATTTGAAATACTAGGAGGTGAAAATATGAGAATTGATAGAATTAAACTTATTGCAGAAATGGCAAGACGTAATTTGAAAGTCATAGAGCTTTCAGAAAAGTCAGGAGTTTCGCCAAATACGATTTCAGCAATCAGATGTGGCAAAAACTGCTCTAAGCTTGCAGCTAATGCTATTGCAAGTGCACTAAAGGTAGACGTAGCAGAACTATTAGAAAATTAAGAAAGGAGTAACTGCCATGCAGAAAACAAAGCAAGAGGACACATTCATGAGGGCAGATGAAGTGGCAAAGATTTTTGATTGCTCAAAAGAATATGCTTACAAAATTATTAGAAACCTAAACGCAGATTTAGAGAAAAAGGGTTTTATAACAATGCAGGGTAGGGTTTCGAGAAAATATTTTCAAGAACGCTTCTTCGGTTAAGAGGTGATGGGGTGATTGAAATCACAAAAGAAATACGGCAACAACTTTTAAGCAATGGAGTTAGCGATGAAGATATTGACAATATGATTGCAGAAGTAGCCCCACAACAGGCTTATAGCTTTAACTATCACAATAACAAAATTCAGATTAAGGACTTAGACCTATCCGAATTTGCAACATATATCATTAAAAAATACAGGATAGTAAAGATAGAAAATAGCTTGCATTACTACGAAAGGGGTTTGTATAAACATTTGTCAGATGATGAATTTGACAAAATAATGATTGATGAACTCCATAATTCAAGGATAAATATCCGTAGAGAGATACGCCAATATGTGAAACAACTGGCCGAGGATAAAAAGCCATCTATGCCCAGATACATACTATTTAACAATGGCGTTTATGACCTTCAAGAAAGAAAGATATTGCCATTTGATACCTCTTTTGTTTTTTGTAACAGGATACCGCACAATTACAATGTCGATGCTACAGGCGGGAAAGTATTTGAAGATTTTATTTTATCTTTAGCAGATGGGAACAAGGAAGTAGCAACGCTAATAAAAGAGATTATAGGCTATTCATTCTATCGGAAAAACCCATTGCAAGAATTTCATTTCTTTTTCGGGCCTGGTGGTAACGGAAAAAGCACATTGTTTGGATTGATGATTTATGTTATCGGTGAGGAAAATGTATCTTTTTTAACAACAGATGATATGAAAGATACTTTTAATTTACCTCATCTAAAAAACAAGCTTATTAATATTGGTGATGATGTTGAAGGTGAATATATGGAAAATGTGAGTATCTTGAAAAAAATCGTATCTGGTGAAGCTTTTCTTGCAGGAGGGAAGTTTAAAGATAAAGAACCAATGATTTTCCGTGGCGCAGTTGTTTTCAGTGGGAATAAAATCCCTAAAATGAGCGATAAAACCAATGGTATTAAAAGGCGAATGAATATTGTCCCTTTACTTAAAAACTTCAAGGACGGCAATGAACGAGATATAAACATAACGGACAAGCTATGCACTAGAGAAGTAGCTGAGTATTGTATCAAGGTTTGCGTGGAACATTTACAGGAGGTTTTAAAGAGGAAAAGTTTCACGAAACCTCAAACAGTTATTGAAGCTAACCTTGCCTATGAAATGGAAAACAACCATGTAAAAGAGTTCATAGAAGAAAATGAGAGTATTATTCTCGAAAAAGAAGCGGCAACAATCTACAAAATATTTTATTTAAACTTTTGTAAGGATTGTGGGTATAGAAGTTTGGGAAGAAATGAATTTTATAGCCGAATGCAGTTGTGTGGGTACAAGAAAGTTCAACGTCAAGATTGGGTAGGCAGACCTTATGGCTTTGTTAAAAACTTAGAAAATTAAGTTAGAAATAAAAAGTTAAGTGTCTGAAAGCCTTGTATTTGCTGGGTTACTTAAATACTTAATTATTATATAAGAAAAATAAAAAAATAATATATATAGAGTATAAAGTAAAGGCTTTGCAAGGGCTAAAAGTTAAGTAATTAAGCTAAGTCTTGAATTTACTGGGATTTTTCTACTTAATTTGTTTTTTTGGTGTTTTAGGTTTTGGGAAAGGGCAGGCAAAATGTAAGGAAGGAGCATGGTTTTTATAGAAAAGTATATTTTCAGAGATACATATAATTTTCTTCTAAAGTACAGCAATGACAAAATAAGCCAATCAGAATGGCAAAATTGCATGAAGGAAATGACAGAAATTAACCAAAAGTATAATTGTGTGTTATGTAGCCGTATGTTGGTTATAACATTTTGCCACATAGTAAGATTACAGGAGCAAAAGACAGGTGAAGCGTGGAACAATAGTGAGATTAAGCAATTTTGCGAAGGTAAGTTAAATTGAAAGGTGGAATAACGTGGTAAAAATTCAGTTTATACAAGCTAAAAGTCTTGATGAATTACAGGAGGAAATAAATTATTTCTTACAAACCATACCAACGTCATGTGTTAGGGATGTAAGGTATAAATCATTTATTAATGGGATGAATGTGTCACTTACAGGAATGATAATTTATGAGGAGGAATGTGGATATGTCAAAATTAGTTAAGTTTGAAAACAGAACCAATAAGGAGGGCGAAAAAATGTTTAAAAGAGCAGAGTATTTTACAATTGGAGAAATTAACGGCACAGAGGTAAGAGTTCCTTTTGAGGGCGTTATTTACACACTTTGTGAGGAATGCGGACAGCCTATTGAAATGGATATTCACGAGTTAGTCAGACTTGAAAATGAGGACGAGGACTTCACAGACTTTGGGGCATTTACTTGCCATGATTGCCTACAGAAAGAAAAGCAAGACACGGGCTTAGGGAAGATGAAGTTAGGTGTTTTGGATATAATGACCAAGGTAACAGATGAACTGGAAAGTTTGACAGCAAAAAATAAAGATGCTTTGCGTTGTATACTAGGTGAAGCCTTTGAAGCAGATAACGAAAACGGTATTGCTTTGTGGTTAGAACAGACCAGAGGGTATGCAGATGCACTGAATACCAATGGCTTAATGGATGATGCCGAATACGATATTTTAACAGTGGAAATTGATGGAATTATGGGGGCGTACTAATATGGGTGGTGTTTATAAGTTTAAAGGCAAGGGGAAACCAGTTACAGAAGAAGCCGTTAAAATGGAAGACTTTGAAGGACACAGCCAAGAATTAAAAGTGGCAATGGCAAAGCTTTTGTCTTATATCTATACATTGCACATAAATGAGGTACAAGTGGATGACCTTAATGAATTAGTGGCACGTTATGCCATGGCAGTTGACCAAGATGGATTTACAGAGGGATTTAATAATGCTACAAGCCTATGGATTGAAACCTCAATGTTATTGCTTGAAAGGTACGGAGTAAAAACAGAAAGACTTGAAATAGAGCTGATGGATGAATGCCTTACAGAGGTTATGGAGAGAAGAAAAGAGGATGCGGAATGAAAGAATATACAAGGGAACAAATGAGAAAATTAATTTTGGAAGAAGAAGGGGAAGAACCAAGGGAAGAAGTTCTCGATTTATTGATGGCGTTCCAAGATGTGCACCAAGCCGCTTACAATAAAGGTTATCAAGATGGCTTGAAAGCTGGAGGTACAAAATGAATTACAAACAAGCAAGGAGCTATTTAATTAAGCATGATGTAGTTCTTATGTACGCTCCTGTATCTGGGTTATCAATTAGCTTTGTGGGCGAATCGGTAAAGGCAATGATACAGCCACATAGAAGGGTGCATGATACAAAAAGAGCAGTAACAGAGTTAAAGAAACACTTGAAAACAAAAAATACCCCTGCACCGACCAAAGTAACAGGGGAAAAACACTAACCAAGGTTATAGTATCACAGGAGGGCGTCTATGGCAATAAAATATAACGTAAGTTATACAGAAAATACAGAAAAAAAGCAAATTTTAGATAAATTCAAGGATGAAATTAAGGCAGGTGCAAAGTATAAAGTTGTTCGAGGAAAGCCTTATAATCACATCTACATACTGGTAAAAACGGATTAAAAACACACAGAAAAAGCCTGTAAGCGTTGAGTTTATGGGCTTTTTGCTTGCATACCCCCTGTACCTGTGGTATAATAGACTTAAATAAATAAGACGTAAGTACCGCATTTTTATAATGTAAGCCTTAAGGCGTGGGAAATGATTTCAATATCATTCTTACGCCTTTTTTATTTGTCAACCACAACTTAGCCCTACTCAAGGGCGTAAAAACGAGAGGAGAATAAAAACATGGAAGAAAATAACATTCAGAGCAACCCAACAGAGGGGAATACAGAGCCAACAGGCGATAAAACATTTACACAGGATGATGTAAACCGAATTGTAAGCAAACGCCTTGCAGAGGAAAAATCCAAGAGTGAAGCAGACCTTGCAAAGAGGGAACAGGAACTCAAGCAGAGAGAATTTAAGCTTAATGCTAAAGAAATCCTTACGGCAAACGGTATGCCAGAGGGACTTATGGATGCCTTTAATTGCTCAGATGAGGAAACTTTAAAGAATAGCATAAAGATAGTTAAGTCCTTTGCGGAGGAATACGCAAAAAGCAGAGTAGAAGTCAAGAAAGTGGGTACAGGGCACATAAAATCATCGGGATACATGGCCGACCCTGTGCGTACAGCTATGGGACTTGGAAAATAGGAGGAATATAAATGGCAATAGATTTAGTATCAAAATATCTACCTTACGTAGATGAAATATTTACAACAGAAAGCAAGAAGTCAATTTTAACAAACCAAAATTATGAATGGACAGGGGCACATACCATCAAGGTATACAAGGTTAGCACGACTAGCATGAATGACTACGGCAGAAGTGGCCCATCAGTTGGTAATTGGTCACGCTATGGGGCTGTGGTTGGTTTAGATGCTACAACAGAGGAATTTACCCTCAAGAAAGACCGTTCATTTACATTTGCCATTGATAAGCTGGATACGGACGAAACAGCTCAACAGCTTGCAGCAGCTTCAGCACTCGCAAGACAAATAAGAGAGGTAGTTGTTCCAGAGGTGGATGCTTATGTATATGGAGTAATGGCAGTCAATGCAGGCACAGCACCTACAGCTCTAGCCCTTACAAGCACCAACATTTACACAGAGATTATTAAAGCAACAACTGTGATGGATAATGCAGAAGTGCCAGAGAGTGAAAGAGTTATTGTTGTTACCCCTGCAGTGTATCAGCTAATGAAGCAATGTAAGGATATTACAATGGAAACCAATATCGGCAATGATTTAAGGCTTAAGGGCGTTATATCTAACCTTGATGGTTGCTTAGTGGTTAAAGTACCGGCTAACAGACTTCCAGAGGGATTTGGCTTTATGATGGCTCATTCAGTGGCTACAGTAGCCCCTACCAAATTAGAGGATTATAAAATCCATCAAGACCCACCTGGAATTAGTGGCTCTTTGGTGGAAGGGCGTATCTGTTACGATGCTTTTGTGTTGGATAACAAGGTAAAGGCAATTTATTATCAGGCACAGCCAGTAGAATAATATTGAATTGTGGGGTGTGGCTCTAGTGGTTATGCCCCATTTTTGTAAAGAAGGTGAAGTATGCGGAGTTTAAACAGGATGATATTAAAAGCCCAAGAGATAAACCAAAGCACAGGCTTAAAGTTTATTATCGGATTTGTAGAGCCTACGTCAAATGGACGGTGGTCTGCATCAACAAGACTTTGGAATGGTGTTACAGAGGGTAAGGCGAAGGATTTTATATCATTTCATAGCACCATGGATGAAGCTTTACAGGAGGTTGAGAAAATGGCTGTAAAGTATCCTAACGGTGAAGATAGCCCCTCTATCATTGTAGAGGACACACCAAGGGAGGGGGATTATGTCAGAGAAGAAAAGGCGGTTAACCTTTAAAGTATCAACAGCAACAGAAGTACGCCGTACCCTTTCCAGAGTAATTAATATGGCGGTTAACGGTGAATTGGACAGTAAGACGGCAAATACCATTATATTAGCCTGTAATGCGGTTTTAGGCAGTATTCGTACAGATGAACAGCAGAAGCAGATTGATAGGTTGGAAGAATTGCTTGAAAAGGCAAGAGTATAAGAGGGCGGTGTGCTCAGTGACTAACGAAGAATTAATAATTAAAATAAACCAAGGTCATATTGAATTATTTTCGACTTTGTGGGAACAGGTAAGGCGGTTGGTATGTGCCTATGCTAACCGCTATTTTACGTTATATGGTGATACTTTTGCAAAGACAGGTATTGAAGTTGAGGACTTAGTCCAAGAGGGATATTTCGCTTTACTTGATGCCGTACAGGCATATAAACCAGATAGCGGATATAAGTTCATTACATTTATGCGTTATCCTTTAAAGAACCACTTCAATGAGGTCTTAGGCTTTAGAACTGCAAAGGGTAGGAATAGCACCTTGAGTAATGCAATCAGCCTAGACAAGCCTACAGATGGTACAGAGGATATGGTTTTGGGTGATAGCGTTCCAGACGTAGGGGCACAGGAGGAAATGCAGAATGTTATTGAGAATGAATACCTTAGAAAGCTACACGAAGATTTACAGATAAGTATTGGCGGCTTAGAAGATGACCAGCGTGACGTTGTAATAAGCCATTACTTTAACGGAATTGCATTTGCTGACATAGCCTTGAAGGTAAAAAAGAATTATAGTATGGTTAAGACGTTAGAACAAAATGCTTTACGAAGATTAAGACGTGACAAGAGGTTGAGGGTATATCGTGAAGAAGTTATGAGTGGAGCATATAGAAGAAGTTTTGCACTATGGGAAAATACTCGAACCAGTTCTACAGAGAGAGCAGCAATAGCTTTATGTGACTTTGATAGGTTTGCAAATTGGGGAAAGACAGCGTACTAAAAACGTACTAATAATTTTTGACGGTAAAAATTTGATGGGTATTTTGGTACAATCCATACATAAAAAACACCGAAAACAAGCCTGTTCCTACCTATTAAAATGTTTAGGGACAGAGTGGGAATAATTAAGAAAAGCCTTGAAAGTGCTGTAAATACGGCATTCTCAAGGCTTATTTTTTATGTTTGATACTGATTTGGTACTAAAAGCTGAATAAGACAACTAGCCCAAATAAATGGGTTAGTTGCTCTTACTTGTTGTGAGTAGCTGCTACTCTTTTGCAGATAATTTAATTGTATTGCTTGTAGATTTCACTTGTTCTATGTACATTTCCTCTGCTTGTTGCTGAATTTCTTGTAAATCTTTAATGATAACTATAATCTTGTTGAGCAATAGGAAATACATATCTTTATAATTTGTCATAATATCACCTCAAATATATAATAGCAAATTACACATATAAAAACAAGTGCAAATATAATGTATATATACTACACTGTTTTGGCAATATACTATACATGTGAGGTGATATTATGTTTGAAATAAAGAAAACTGAATTTATTAATAAAACATTTAGGTTGGAAAAGACTTTGGTAGAAAGATTGTCAGAATGTTCTGCTGAGCATAATATATCTGTAAACTCTCTAGTTGCTCAGTGCTGTGAATATGCCCTTAACCATATGAAAATGGAGGAAAAGGATGTTCAAAAACAAGAGTAGTTCCTTAAATATTTGTGGTAATAAAATTAAAGAATTAAGACAAGCGTTAATCCCTACTGTCTCACAGAGAATGTTAGCGGATCAGCTTCAACTAATTGGCATAGACTTAGATAAGAATGCAATTCAGAAGATAGAAATCGGCAATCGCTTTGTAACTGATATTGAAATCGTTGCTTTTGCCAAGATATTTAATATTACAACCGACGAGTTATTAAAATAGGACTAATGAGAATTACCTCATAAGTCCTATTTTAGCGTTATACAATATAATCAGTTTCATTTTTATTCATTATCCTTCGCTTCCATTTCGGATATTTCGTCTTAGACCTTTAGGTTCTAGTGATACTTTTTCATTATGCACAAGGCGAGAGATACCTACGGGTAATGTATCCTTTTTGCCAGCACAGATTTCGCAATTACATTCAGAAGCATATCCTTCGGGTTCGTTGTAGGTTGTGATTACACCTTCAAAATTCCTAAGAATTACTTTATTTTCTGCACTTGAAATAACATAGTTAGGCATAACAGGAATTTTTCCGCCACCCCCTGGAGCGTCTATTACAAAAGTAGGTACAGCAAATCCAGAGGTATGACCTCGAAGGCCTTCAATTATCTCAATACCTTTTGATACATTGGTTCTAAAATGCTTTATTCCCATTGAAAGGTCACATTGATAAATGTAATATGGTCTAACTCTAATTTTAACAAGCTCGTGCATTAATTTTTTCATTATATGAAGGCAGTCATTTACTCCTCGTAAAAGTACGGTCTGATTTCCAAGAGGAATTCCAACATTTGCAAGCATTTCACATGCTTTTTTTGACTCAGGGGTAATTTCTTTTGGATGATTAAAATGGGTGTTTACCCATATTGGATGATATTTTTTCAGCATTTCAACAAGGGCTGGGGTTATTCTTTGCGGCATAACAACAGGAACCCTTGTACCAATTCTGATAATTTCAACATGGGGTATTTTTCTTAACTTCTTAATAATTTGCTCTAAATTATCGTCGGACATCATAAGTGGGTCGCCGCCAGATATTAGCACGTCTCTTATTACAGGATTTTTAGCAATATAGTCTATTGCTTTATCAATTTGAGAGATAGGAAGAGATTGGTCATTTTGACCTGCAAAGCGTCTTCTTGTGCAATGCCTGCAGTACATGGCACATTTGTCGGTAACTAGAAGAAGCACTCTATCTGGATAGCGGTGTGTAAGCCCAGGTACAGGAGAATCCGCCTCTTCGTGCAAAGGATCTTCGCAATCACAGCTAGAGCTTTCTAATTCAAAAGAAGTAGGTATTGCCTGCTTTCTTACTGGGTCGTTGGGGTCGTTTGGGTTAATAAGGGAAAGGTAGTAAGGTGTAATTGCCATTCTTAATGTGCCAAGGCATTTTCGTATACCTTTTTCTTCTTCGTGGGTAAGATTCATGTAAGCTTTTAAATCTTCAACTGTTTCTACTCTGTTTTGCATTTGCCAAACCCAATTGTTCCAATCCTTTGGATTGACATCTGAAAATAAATTTCTTTTCGTTGAGTTCACTTGTTTTAACATTAATACGTTATTCATAGAAAACCTCCTTTTAGTTATAAATGACGTTTTATAATCAAATTTGAAATTGTTTCATATTATTTTAAGAAAGACTATATTGACTTAAACCAAACGTTCATGTCCTCTATTTTGCCACCAATTTGAGTGTTTTTCACAAGCATTCCACCAAAAGCGTATCCACATTTAGCAAAAGTGCAGTTCATTCCAAAAGAGTTTGAACGGGCTATTGTATATGCAGTATTTATATTTTTCTTTTTCATTTCTTTTTCCATCTGTTCAAGTAAAAAAAGTGAAAACTTATATCCCCTATATTGTGGCAATATTGCAAAATCAGTCATTTCTACATTTTTATCTTCTATACACATTTCGCATGAAGAAAGAGCTACAAGTTGGTCGCCATTCCATATACCAAAGTAAACAACATTATCGTCCATGGTTTCTTTTAAATATTTGGCGTCAGAAACGGGGAAGGGGTAAGAATCAAAAACCTTGGAATATACTTCTGCCATTTTATGTGCGTCAGATGGGTTTGCTTTTCTAAAGGTAAAGCCATCTGCAAGTGTGAAATCTTTTTCTTGAAGGTTTGTGGAGCTATTTAGTTTTTTAGACGATGCAACTTCAAGCACTTTTTTGTTTTGCACACTGTTAACTTGCTCACTTCTTTTAGTATCCAAAAATTTGGACATAAAAACGCAGTCTTCAGTATTTCTATAAAAATCAGCTACTGTTGCTTCAGTAACATATCCTTTTTCCCCAAAATCTTTAGAGAGAGTTTTTGGAACTTTTGCAAATATTTTTGTATAACCACAAGAATAGGCCATAACATCCAACTTAGTTAGAATTTCAGGCATATCTTTCACAGCAAGGTGTATAAGATAAATTCTATCATTTTTTGGGCCGTGTTGAATTTTAGAATTACCTAACTTAACTATAGTATCGTACATTACTACCTCCTTACTTTACATAAAACAAACTGACAACTTTAGTATAACATTAAGTTGCCTGATTGTAAATTGTTTATTTCTTACATTTTTCTGTTTATTTTGCAAAATAATAATAATTCATAATGATAAACTTCAAATTAACTCCACCTTGACAGGTTAATTCTTTGTGTTAAAATTAGGTCTGGAATAATACAACTTGTTTACGAAAGAGGGATAGGATTGGATGCTATAAGGAACAAAACTCCTAGGTATATTAACATTGCACTTGATATTGCTAAAAGAATTGATAGTCATGAATTTGCTGAAGGAACAAAGCTAAGAGGCAGGTCCACACTGGCAAGTGAGTACAGTGTTTCGCCAGAAACTATAAGGAGGTCTGCCTCACTACTTGAAGATATGGATGTTATCAAGGTAAATGAAAAAAGCGGTATACAGATTAAATCTATTGAAAAAGCTCATATCTTTATAGAAAAATTTTCTGAAAAGAATAATTTGAATGAGGCAAGATTAACTTTAAAAAAATTGCGTGCAGAAAAAGAAAATATAGAAAAAAGAATAGAGGAAAGTATTGATATACTTTTAGAATATACTAAAGATTTGAAAAAGATAAATCTTGGCATAAATTACGAAATAACAGTTCCACCAAATAGTAATATACTTGGTAAAACTATAAACGAACTACAATTTTGGTATAATACAGGAGCAACAATTACAGCTGTTAGAAGAGGAGAAGAATTATTTATTTCACCAGGTCCATATATTGGGTTTTTTGTTGGTGATATTATATATTTTGTATGTACAGAAGAAAATTATATTAAGGTTCAAAATTTTATAAGTAATGATTAATCACTTTAAGTTATTACATAGTTTAGACAAAGTCTACGCTATGTAAATCAAGTCTAAAGACGACTTGATTTAGCTACTGGTATGATAAAAGTCAGTATTTTCAAATCAGGCTTAAAAGCCTTGAAAATACTGACTTTCTTTGCGTTACAGCGAAAATGAATTCCAGATTCACCATTTAAATTTGGAACTCTTTTTTCCCAAACTTTCAGATGTTTATTCAAATTTGTGGATTTTTGTTCAATATGGAATGACTTTAAGTTGCCTTCATTATTTTTTACACTTATTTTACATATTTTTGCTTATTAAATTAACAAAGCAGTGTTATAAATAATAATAATGAAAGTATAAGAGTAAAGAGGAGGAAATATTATAACAACTAAAATTTATAGCAGACTGCAAGACATACTTAAAGAAGAAAAAATTAAAACGGTATATCAGCCAATTTTTTCACTTTCTGACGGAAGTGTTTATGCTTATGAGGCCTTAAGCAGAATAGATTTGTCTACACCTCAATTTAGTATACAGGAATTATTTGATACTGCTGAAAAAGAAAATAAGCTTTGGGAATTGGAAAAGCTTTGCAGAATAAAGGCACTTCAAAATGCTACAGCTAAGCCGTTGAATACAAAATTATTTTTAAATGTTGACCCTAATATAATTCAGGACTCGGAAATGAAGATAGGTTTTACTTATGAAGCATTGCAGAAATATGGTTTAAACCCCAAGGAAATTGTATTTGAAATAACAGAGCGAAGTGCAATAAATTCTATGCCTATTTTTACGGCGTCTATTGAGCATTACAAAAACCAGAATTACAATATTGCTATTGATGATTTCGGTTCTGGATATTCAGGGATGAACAGGGTTTGTTCTTTTTCACCAGACTATATAAAAATTGATATAGAGCTCGTTCGCAATGTAAACACAAATGCAATGAAAAAATCCGCCATTACTTCCATAGTTCAATTTTGCAGGGAAGCAAACATAAAAACAATTGCAGAGGGTATAGAAACAGAGGGGGAATTAAATACATTAATTGAAATTGGCGTTGATTATGGGCAGGGATTTTTCCTTTGCAGACCTAATGAAAAGTTTTCTTCTCTTTCGGCAGAACTGAAAATGATGATTAAGGCAGCCCGTCAAAAAGCTGACATTGAAAGAGGGATAAATTTATTTGGTGACGTTGAATTGCTTTGCAGTAATAAACATACTGTTTCTTGCTTAGAAAAAGCGGTGGACGTATATCACAAAATAAAGGACGATGAAAGTTTTACTGAGATTATCCTTCTTAATGACGATGACACAGTTAATGGAATGATTACTCGTGCTTCTTTAATTCACAAATTTAGCGACAGTTTGGTTACAATTTAAGTTCAAGGCGGTTAATATCGGAGCTTCCACATAAGGATTATTTAAGCGTTGATTGCAAAATGCCAATAGATGCAGTTGCGAATATTGCAATGAAAAGAAATGTTTCAAGAATTTATGATTCCATTGTTGTAACTAAAAACAATAAATTCTTAGGCATTGTTACAGTAATGGATTTACTAATTGCCTCTATAAATGTTCGGGTAAAACGTGCAAGTGAAGCAAGTCCGCTTACAGGTTTGCCAGGGAACTGGGCAGTACAAAGTATAATTTTTGATACAATAAAAGCTACAGAACCTTTTTCAGTTATATATTTAGACCTTGATAATTTTAAGGCCTATAATGATGCATATGGCTTTAGTAATGGTGATTTAATGATTACTGCGGTTTCCAAAGCAATGAAAGCCAACTGTGACGAAAATGATTTTTTGGGTCACATTGGCGGAGATGACTTTGTAATTATTGCAAAAAGAACAAATGTTATTTCTCTTTGCGAAGAAATAATAAAGTCATTTGAAAGCTTAATTAGACCGTTATATTTAATTGAAGATTGGGAACGAGGATATATTGTTTCCAAAAACAGAAACGGTTTTGTGGAAAATTTTCCAATTACTACACTGTCCATTGCTGTTATAACAAATAAAGATGGAGATTACCAATCGGTTGAGCAATTGTCCAAAACAATTGCGCTTACTAAGAAAAAATGCAAGTTAAAATCAGGAAATGCCATAGAAGTTGCCAACAGTCCAAGTATATGATTTTTAAAGGGAAGTGGTTTTATATATGCAGAAGCGACCCAAAATGAGCCGCTTTTATTATTGTATTAAGGAATTATATAATTTATGTTTATCAAAATCTTTATAAATGATGTATTAAGGTTTATGCTTATGTTTCTGTAAAAGCATTATTTTGTAAAGATTTTGTATAGAACTATTTGGGTAAGTACCAAGTTCATTTAGCAACAAATTTTCTATATTTGAGTAATGGGATATAAATGATGAATAATCTTTTTCATTTAAATAAATTTTTAAAAGAAGCTCATGAAAATTTTCATTTAGGTTATCAATATCAATTAATCTCATTAGAATTTTTTTTGCACTATCATAATCAAAAATCAAAAAATAATAATGAGATAAAGCAAGTGATGCATGCTCAAATTGCTGGCGATATAAGGTGCTTTCAGAAAAAGACCATGGGTAATCATTGTTGTTAAGGTAGTCACCTTTGTAAAGGGAAACTAACCGTTCGTAATTAGCAGCGGACGCATAATCAACGCTGTCGAAAGGAAGAAATGTATTGTTTAAAATATTTTTAAATTCTAATATATCTGAATAATATGTTGGCAGTTCATAAAAATAGTAACCGTTAATGGAATTGATTTTTATTTCAATACCTGCTGAGTTTAAATCTTTTTTCATGTTATAAAGTGTTGTGTGAAAATATGTAGTGGCTTTAATTGGCGGAGTATTTGGCCACAAAGTATCACATATTTCGCATTTTGATATTTTTTTATTTTCCTTGTGTAATAGAAATGCAAATAACTCTTCTGTTTTTCTTGTACGCCACTTCAAAGGATTTGTTTGATTTACACCATAAACTGTGAATTTATCAAAGAAATATACCCTTAGCATAGAAACTGTTTCATCCCGATATTGTTTAGGTTCTACAATTTTTTCGGTAAGGGATTTCAGCTTTTTCAGCAATTCATTTTCGTATTGTTTCCTGTGTGTAATATCTCTGGACGCACCAAAGATTTCCACAGCGTTAGTATTTTCGTTAAAGGCTAATCGTGTAGAAATTTCCATTGTCTTTATGGACCCATCTTTGCAGTATTGTTCAAACTCACTAATATCGTTTACAACCTCATAGCTTCTATCACCAGAAATAAATTTTGAATACCTTAAACTTTCGCGTGATTTTAAACGTGAGGCAGGCGTTAGGCTATCTTCTAATTTTTGACGCATTGCCTCCTCTACAGTAAAGCCTCTCAAATGCAAAATGGACGGACTTATGTACTTAAAGCATTTATTTGTAAAATCATATACCCAAACACATTCAATTGCATTTTCGACTAACAACTTGTAATAAATACAACAATAATCATTATTAGGGTTATCGTTTTTTTTCTTAGAATAGCTCATTTTTATTCACTCCTTAAAATTCCATATTATAAATGTTTAGAAAATGTTTAGAATAATCATATATAATTATGTTAGGAATAATAAAACTTTATTAGGAATTTTAGGTGAAAAAAAATAAAATAAATTACTAGTGCGTTATTTGTTTTTTGAGCTTAGGCAAGTGCGTGTTCTCTCGTGTCGAATTATGCAGTACTGTGGTGGAATGTATATGTATCCAAGTATAAGACATATAACGGTACTGTCAATAAAAAAAGTTAACATTCTAAAGAAATTTAAAAAATAATTTAGTTAGTCACAGATATGCTATGGCTACAACTTAATTTTGCAAAAATGTCACTGTTTTATAACTGTTTTGTAATGAAAGAGCAGTAGAAATATTGTACAAAAATTAATATATTGCCTATTGATAGGTTCACGCCGAATAAACAGGGCGTAACTACAATAGTGTAAATAGAAATTCTAAAGGAAAAAACTAATAAGGAAAATATAGAAGGAGGAGAAAATTATTCAGGTAGGGTTTGGAAAAAAGCTGTAATAAGCAAATTTAATAGTAGCTATACAAAAAAAGAACTTATAATTTTAGAATTTATTATTAAGGGGTTGTTATTTTGATTAAGCAATTGAAGATAGGGAAAAAATTATTTTTACTGGTTGCAAGTTTAATATTTTGTTTGGTAGTAATCGGCATTAGCTCTTTGGTGCTTATGAAGCAAATGAATGATTCAACGACTACTATTAGTGAGGAATGGTTGCCAGCTGTAATTGTGTCTGAGGAAATTAATACTATGACATCTGACTACAGAATTTACGAGTTAGGACATATAATTTCCAAAAACAGTGACAAAAAAAAGGAATATGACCAGAAAATAGAAGCAAAGAGAAATGAACTGGAAAGCATGTTTAATACATATGAGTCTTTGATTGCGGAAGAAACTGACCGAAAATTACTAGAGACTGCAAAAAACGAATGGGAACAGTACGTTGCAATTAGTAATAAAGTGCTGGAACTTAGCAAAAAAAACCAAACGGATGTTGCAATGGAGATGATGCTTGGTGAATCCAGAACCTTATTTGATGATGTATCCAATAAATGCTTGGAAATAGCTGAGTTTAATAAAGATGGTGTGGAAAAGGAACGGGATAATGGAGTTAAGTTATTTGAATTAGCTATTGTACTTACTTTGTTAATTTTAGCAGCTGCCATTGGTGGTTCTATTGTATTAGCTACAGTTATTGTTAGAATGATTGTAAAGCCAATAAAGGAAATAAACAATGCAGCAAATGGAATTGCTAACGGTAACTTGGATATAACAATAGACTATGATTCTAATGACGAGGTTGGTGAAATTGCAAAGACCTTCACCAATATGACTTTAGACCTTAAAACTATAATTCAAGATATTCAGTATTTGCTAGGAGAAATGGCAGATAGCAATTTTGTGATAAAAACAACGTGTGAAGAAAAATATGTTGGAGAATATGAACATTTATTAAAAGCCATGCGTGGAATTAACAGAACATTAAGCAGTACTCTTTCTAGCATAGGTATTGCAAGTGACCAAGTTGCCAGCGGTTCAGACCAAGTATCAAGCGGAGCACAGGAACTTTCACAAGGTACAACAGAACAGGCAAGTTCAATTGAAGAATTATCGTCGGCAATAGCGGAAATTTCTGACCAGGTGCAGCATAATGCAGAAAATGCAAGGATGGCAAATACCAGTGCTTCAGAGGCAGGTGCGGAAATATCTAGAAGCAATGAGCAGATGAAAGATATGGTGGATGCAATGGAGGAAATTTCTTCAAAGTCATCTGAAATTTCAAAAATTATTAAAGTTATTGAGGATATTGCATTCCAAACAAATATTTTGGCTTTAAATGCAGCAGTTGAAGCAGCAAGGGCTGGTTCGGCAGGAAAAGGCTTTGCAGTGGTTGCAGACGAGGTAAGAAATCTTGCCAGTAAATCTGCTGAAGCAGCACAAAGCACAACAAACCTAATTGAAGAAACTATTGTTGCAGTGCAAAATGGCTCTAAAATTGCAGATTCTACAGCAAAGGCTTTGGACAATAGTGCAAAGGTAACTTATGAGGCAGTTGCTTTAATTGATAAAATTGCAGAAGCTTCTGACCAACAAGCTGAATCTGTTTCACAGGTAAATATTGGTGTTGACCAAATTTCTGCAGTTGTTCAAACAAACAGTGCAACTGCTGAGGAAAGTGCTGCGGCAAGCGAAGAATTATCAGCACAGGCTCAGATGCTAAAAGAGTTGATTTCTAAATTTAAATTGCGTCAGGATTAATTATAAAAATTAAATAACAAAGAAAACTGCGATTCCATTAGATTACAATGCTAAGGGTATCACAGTTTTTTTATTTAATTTCCAGAATAATTCAAATTTTGTTGTAAAT
>JAQVIB010000176.1 GCA_028695945.1 Lachnospiraceae bacterium | reverse complement strand
GATCTGATAACTACATTCGAAGAAGTATATGATGCGGTACTCCTTGGCGATACAATTGTGTTTAGTGAAAATGACAATGGTGCGGTACAAATATCTACAAAAGGATGGCCATCTAGGGGAATACCAGCAGTAGAATCTGAGGTGACTTTATTTGGACCTAAAGATGCTTTCACAGAGGTTGCAAGCACAAATATAGTACTAATTCGCAGAAGAATAAGAGATACACGCCTAAAGGTTAAGCGTATGCAAATTGGCAGCAGTTCTAGAACAGACATTGCCGTTATGTATATGCAAGGTATTGTGCGTAGTGAAATATTGGAGGAAACACTAAAAAGATTAGCCGAAATAGATACCGATGCAATTATTGACAGTGGATATTTAGAGCAATTTATTCAAGGCAGTTTTCTTTCACCATTTCCACAGCTACAGCTTACAGAAAGACCAGATAAAACTGCTTCAGCAATATATGAAGGGCGAATAGCAATACTGGTAGATAATTCGCCTTTTGTTATACTTGTTCCAGCTACACTTAACGTATTCTTCCAAGCCGCTGACGATTACTATCAACAGTGGCAAATGATGAGTTTTCTTCGCTTTTTACGTTTTATTGGAGCAATAGCAGCTGTAACTTTGCCAGGGTTATACATCGCAATGGTGGTTTTTCACCCCAATTTAATACCAACATCCTTGGCACTTAAAATTGCAGGAGGCAGGGCAAATGTACCTTTTCCAACTATTGTTGAGGTGCTTATAATGGAACTTGCCTTTGAACTTCTTCGCGAAGCAGGGCTAAGGCTTCCGTCGCCGGCAAGCAGTACAATTGGCATAGTTGGTGGTATTGTTATTGGACAGGCGGCAGTGGACGCAGGAATTGTTGGACCTATGGTTGTGATTATTGCGGCACTTACAGGTATTTGTAGTTTTGCAATACCAAATGTGGCACTAGTTAACTCCGTAAGGTTAATAAAGTACCTAATTATTCTGCTTTCATCATGCTTTGGGCTTCTTGGTTTTTGGCTTGGCATTTTGTTGGTTTTAAGTCATCTTTCAGCACTAAGTAGCTTTGGAATACCATACTTATTTCCCTTTTGTAGTGGATCGGTTAATGAATATTCAGATTTAAAGGATAGCTTAATAAGAGTTCCCCTTGTTTTTATGAAAAGAAGACCGATATTTGCTGACAAAAATTCAGTTATACGCCTTAATCGCAAAAAGGGGGAAAAATGATGGAAAGTAAAAGCAAAATATCTTTAAGGCAACTTCAAGCATTGTCCATAGTAGATATATTTGGTATATCGGCTATATCTTTGCCTTTAGGGGTGTGCTTGAAGTCGGCACAAATGGGATGGGTGTGGGTAATATTTGGTGCAATAGGAGTTATTGCCTTTGCGTGTATTGCGTTAAGCATAAAGGACACACGTAAGTTAATGTTTTCAACACCGATAGGCATAATTGTAAGCATTTTAATTTGTGGTAAAATATTACTAACAACTGGCATATGGCTTCGTATTTTCTCTGAGACAATAAATGTATTGCTATTGCAAAAAACTCCGTCTTTGCTTGTTTCTACCCTGCTAGCACTATTATGCCTGTACGTTGCAATAAAAGGAGTAGAAGCAAGGGCAAGAATGGCAGAAATAATATTTGTTGGAACGGTAATAATTTTAGTAACAATATTTGCACTAACATCAACTAATATCGATTTCTATAAGCTGTTGCCAATAAGTTCTAATGGAGCGATGAAAGCAACGGCCTATGTCTTTTCATCAGCGTTTGGAATAGAGTTTCTACTATATATAAAGGCGTTTTTAAATACCGACAAAAAAAGTGTAAAAAGCATGGCAACAGCGGGAATTTTTATTGCGTTAACGTTGTCGCTGATAACTGCACTTACTTTGGGTGTATTTGGAGCAGACGGTGTAATAAAAAGGCGATGGGCCGTTTTGCAGATAATGGATACAATTGATTTCCCGCTTATGCTTTTGGAACGCCAGGATTTGCTTATGACAGGATTTTGGATTTCTTCAGCATTTGCATTTATTAATGCAGGAATATTTTATTCTGGATTAATCCTTTCCGAAACTGCGTTAAAAAAAAGTTGTGACAAGCTGCTTTATTTTATTGTTGCTGTAATTATTGTTATTGTTTCCGCTTTACCAGGAGATGTAACAGCCGCAACTGCTCTTATGGAAAAATCAAAAATTCTTAATATTGGCATATACATTGTAATTTTTGTAATGTTTCTGGCAGACAGGGTGGTGAAAAAAGTTGAATAAAAAAATAATTATTCTTGTTGCTCTTTGTGCTGTACTATTATCAGGGTGCTATGACAGCAAGGAAATTGATGAAAGAAATTTTGTTATTTCAGTAGGCATTGACAAAGGCGACAATGATAAAATTGAGGTGGCACTGGGGATTGCAAAGCCAGATACAAAAAGTGAAAACAGCGTTTCGGAAGAAATAAAAACAATAGAGGGCGATACTTTTGCACAGGCAGTTAAGCTTACATCCTCAACAGATAGCCAGAGTATGTATTTTGGGCATACAAAAAATATCGTATTCGGCAGTGAAATATTAAAAGATGCCGATGCTATGGAGGAAATACTCGACACAATGGTAAGGAATAATGATTTTGGACTTAAAATGATTATGCTTTCGTCCAAAGGGAATGCTAAGGACTGCATTGAATTAGTAGAGAAAAGTGATAACGGTGAGGGTTTATATATATGGGATTTTTACAAAAATAATGCAAATGAAACAGAGGCAACAACAAGGCTGGAGCTGAAGGACATGGAGGAGGGGCTTCGTCTTGGAAACAATATAGTTATTCCTATAATAAGTGTTGAAGGGAATAAAATAGTAATAGGCGGCGGAACGGTTGCAGGGAAAGATGGTCTAGTTGGATATTTGGACGAGAGCGAAATGGAAGGCTATTTGTGGGTGACAGAAGACTGTGCAGGCCATATGATTCAAGCAAATTCAGGAGAACAATTGATACCTATTTCTATAGCCAAAAGTGATTTCAAGATAGATTTTACTGATAATGGAAAGCTTATATGTAACATAAAAATTGATGTAAGAGGGAATGTTGAGGGTCACAACAAAAATTACAACACTGAGGATGTACAAAAAGCATTAGAAAGTGTTATAAAACAGCAAATTACAACTACAATTAATAAAGCACAGAATGAATATAAAACGGATATATTTGGTATAACAGAAAAATTAAGCAGAAAAGATGAAGATTTATTCAACAAATATGGCAAAAAAGAATGTTTTAATACAATGGGATTTAATGTAAATGTGGATGCAAAAATCACTGGCACAGGGGTTATAAGTTGAAATTTATGGCTATAATTACACTGGGTGATGAAAATGAATATAATAAAATCTTGTATAAATCAAATAAGAAAAGACAAAAAAATAATAATGTTTTCCTTTGCACTCGCGTTCGTTGCAACATTATTTTTCGGGGTGGTAGCCACTGCTCAGTATTCAAACAAAATTCAAGGTGGTATAAGCAGTAGTGTAATTAGGTTCCATTGTTTGGCAAATAGCAATAGCAAAGAAGACCAAGCCCTAAAATTAGAAGTTAGAGATAGAGTTCTGGCAGAGATAGAGCCAATGGTTACTGAATGCAAATCCAAAGAGGAAACCATTGAAATATTAGAGAAAAGTAAAGAAAAAATGAGACAAGCTGCATTGGAAACAATTAAAGAAAATGGCAAAGACTATGATGTAAGGGTTAGTCTTGAAAATTGCAGTTTTCCAATGAAAAAATATGGTGATTCGGTTTTTCCAGCAGGAGATTACGATGCACTTAGGATTGAAATTGGTGAAGCAAAGGGTAAAAATTTTTGGTGCGTGGTCTATCCGCCGTTATGTTTTGTGGATGAGGGTTGTCAACAGCTTGACGATGGAACAAAAGAAGAACTTAGGAATATTTTAACTGAAGATGAGTATAGTATAATATTAGCAGCAGAAAATGAAGAAGAAATTGTACCTGAAATTAAATTTAAGGTTGTTGAGTGGTGGCAGGAACGAAAAACAAAATAATTGCAACAGAATAAATAGAATAGTATAGCCAAAACCTTGTTTGCAGTAATGTTTGCAAGGTTTTTTGTGTTGTACAAACATTTGTATTGTCAACTAAGAGGAATAAGAATATAATAGTAGTATTAGCGGGTTTTATACCCTTAGGAAAAGAGGGAGCAAATTTGAACAAAAAAACAGTGGTTGTACTATTTGGTGGTCAGTCTTCAGAGCATGAGGTTAGCAGAGTTTCTGCATCAACCATAATTTCTAATATAAATCAGGAAAAATATTATGTTATTCCTGTTGGTATAACAAAAGAAGGCAAATGGATGATTTATAATGGACCAGTAGAGAACATTAAAAATGGTGAATGGGAAAAGTTTGGTACACCCGCCATTATTAGTCCTGACGCAAGCCAAAAAGGAATTTTGAAAATAGTTGGAAGTAAAGTTAAACTTATTCCTGTAGATGTTATTTTTCCTGTACTTCATGGTTTATATGGTGAGGACGGAACGGTTCAAGGTCTTTTTGAACTTGCACAAATACCA
>JAQVIB010000175.1 GCA_028695945.1 Lachnospiraceae bacterium | reverse complement strand
AAAGAATTGCTTAAAAATAAAAAGATAGAGGGTATTGCTTGTTCATTACCGCAAACAGGGGAAAAGGGTGTTGCCACCCTTATACTTAACCCTAAATTGACAGGTGAGTTAGAACTGATGAATTTTAAGCGTGAGGCTGTTGAGTCAAAAGACGGTGAAGAAGTGCAGTAAAAAATGATTGAAATTTTTCATTATCCTCTTTTGTGCGTGCCTTGATTCTTCTGCCACGCATACCAGCACGGCGTACTTCTTTGCCAATATGTCTTTCAAAAAGCATGCGGTCTATATTGCCAGAATCATACATAAAGCCATTTTGATGTACTGCATAAGCGTTTTTTGCAAGAACCATTGAGGCAAGCCCATAGTCTTGTGTTATGCAAATATCGCCGTCTGTTATGCGATTTACTATGGCAAAATCAACTGAGTCTGCACCTTTATCAACAGTTATAACAGTTGAATAACCATCGCTAAAACGGTGGCTTGTATCCACGAACATAAAAACGGGAATGTTATATTTTTTTGCGGAGGATACAATAATATCTTTAACAGGGCAAGCGTCGGCGTCAACAAGTATATTCATAATAAAAACTCCTTTCAATAATAATAGTATATGAATTTTTTCATAACGTCAAAGAAATTAATAAAAATTTAATAGCTATAATGCAAATGTTTTGTTATAATATTGTGGTTAATGTATTATTGTAAGAATATGGAAAAGAAAAATAATAATTTGAGGAGGGATAGAAATGCCAATTAAATTACCGGCTCATTTGCCAGCACAAGAAGTTTTGGCCAAGGAGGGTATTTTCGTGATGGATGAGGACAGAGCTTTTCATCAAGATATTCGTCCTCTTAAAATAGCAATTTTAAATCTTATGCCATTAAAAGAGGTTACAGAGGTTCAGCTTTTAAGGCTAATTGGTAACACACCTTTGCAGATAGAAGTAACGTTGCTGCATCCTAAAAATCATGATACTAAAAATACACCTGCAGAGCATATGGCAAGTTTTTACCATACATTTGATGAAATTAAAGGTCAAAAATTTGACGGAATGATTATTACAGGTGCACCTATTGAGCTTTACGACTTTGAAGAGATAAACTATTGGGACGAGCTTGTGGAAATTATGGAATGGACAAAAAGTAATGTAACAAGCACAATGCACATATGTTGGGGTGCACAGGCTGGCCTTTATTACCATTACGGAATACCTAAACATACATTAGATGAAAAGGTTTTTGGTGTTTTTCCACACTATACAAACTATTTTAAAGGAGAAAACGATAATCTTTTAAAAGGTTTTTATGATGAATTCTTTGTACCACATTCTAGACGTACAGAGGTTAGGCATGAAGATATCGCAAAAAATCCTAAGGTTGTTATTCTTTCAGAAAGTGAAGAATCTGGAGTGTATATTGCAATTGCAAAGCATGGCAGACGCATTTTTGTTATGGGGCATTCAGAATACGATCCACTTACACTTAAAACAGAGTATGAAAGAGACAAAAATAAGGGTATTGATATTGATGTACCAAAACACTATTTTAAGGATGACGACCCTGATAAAGAACCGATTGTACGGTGGAGGTCACATTCTAACCTGTTGTTTAGCAACTGGATTAACTACTACGTATATCAGGAAACACCTTATGATATTGATAGCATTAAATCTGAAGAATAGTTATGGAGGATTACAAATGAAAAAACTTCTTAGTATTATAATTGTTGTTATGCTTGCGATTTCAGCTTTTGCAGGTTGTACAAAGAAAGAAACTACACCACCTGCAAGTGAAACGCAAACGGATGCACCAGCACAAGAGGAAAAGAATGCTGAAAACACAGCCCAAGAACCTGCTGATTCTAAAATGAAAATAGCACTGCTTAAAGGCCCTACTGCAATGGGTGCAGTTATGCTTATGAATGAAACGGAAAATGGAAAGGTTTTTGGCAACTACAATTTTGAAGTACTTACAACGCCAGACGAAGTTACTTCAAAACTTATTAGTGGTGAAGTAGACGTGGCAGCTGTGCCTGTTAATCTTGCAAGTGCTATCTATAACAAAGATAAAGGGTCAGTTCAAATTGCGGCTATTAATACCCTTGGTACGCTATATATTCTTGAAAATGGAAATACAATTCAATCTTTAAGTGATTTAAGTGGAAAAACTATTTATTCTACAGGTCAGGGTGCTGTACCTGAATATGTGTTGCAGTATGTTCTTAACAAAGTGGGTGTTACAGACTGTAAAGTTGAATTTATGCAGACACATGCAGAGTTAGCGGCGGCAGTTGCGTCAGGAAAGGTTCAAATTGCAATGCTTCCAGAACCGTTTGCATCTGTTGCAACAAGCAAAAATAGTGACGTGCGTGTAGCACTTGATATTGCAAAGTGTTGGGATGAATATTCATATCAAGAAGAAGATGTAGCAAATACATTGCCTATGGGTTGTATTGTTGTAAGAAAAGAATTTGTTAATGCTCATGAAAAGGAGTTTAGCAAATTCTTAGATGAATACGATTATTTTATTGAGGTTACAAATGATGACCCACAAAATACAGCAAAATACGTTGTATCCTATGGCATACTAGATGATGAGGCAGTTGCAGCAGCAGCTATTCCTAACTGCAACATTACGTTTATTGAAGGAAGCAAAATGCTAAGACTTGTGGAAAATTTCCTTAATACAATGTATGAAGCCAACCCTAAGTCAATTGGTGGAGCTGTTCCAGACGAAGAATTTTACTATGTAAGAAAATATTAAAATATATTTTGGAGGCTCACGAGAGATTGTGAGCCTTCTGTTTTACGGTGAAAGGAGAACTGCAGTGAAGGACAAAAATTATATTATAAAAGTACTTGCTGTAGTTTTTTGGATAGGTGTATGGCAAATAGCCAGTATGTTGGTAGGTAAAGAGGTACTGGTTGCATCGCCGATAGCTGTAATTAAGGTTTTTAGTGATATTGTTATGGAGAAAACCTTCTGGGCTAGTATTTTAAGTTCTCTTCTAAGAATAGCATTTGGTTTTGGTGGTGCAGTTTTAGTGGGTACACTGTTGGCGGTAATTACATGTGCTGTTCCAGGTGCGTTTCAGCTTTTTTATCCTATTATTAGTGTTATTAAGGCTACACCAGTTGCATCGTTTATAATACTTGCATTGCTTTGGATTAAAAGTACAAATGTACCAATGTTTATTGCATTTTTAATGGTACTTCCTATTATATGGAGCAATGTATCTACAGGAATAAAAGCCACTGACACAAAATTACTGGAAATGGCAAAGGTTTATAATTTTGGTTATATTAAAACCATTAGGCTTATATATATACCGCAGTGCATGGATTACTTTTATACTGCAAGTATTATGGGAATTGGATTTGCATGGAAGGCAGGTATTGCCGCAGAGGTTATTTGTACACCAAAGTTTTCAGTTGGAGCAAATTTGTACAACGCAAAAATATATCTGGAGACCCCACAGCTTTTTGCCTGGACAATTGTTGTTATTTTAATGAGTATAGTGTTTGAAAAAATGTTTGAAAAAGCTATGAAAACAGTTTTTTATAAACATGGAACAGGTGGTGAAAAATGAAACTGGGTTTGTCCTCAGTAACAAAAATTTTTGATAAAAAAATCTTAAATAACTTTACAATAGATTTTAAAGAAGGTAGAACAACAGTGCTTTTAGGACCGTCAGGCTGTGGCAAAACAACCATTACGAACCTATTGCTTGGTATTATAAAGGCAGACGCAGGAGAGATTATTGCAGATAGTACAGCAAAAATGTCTGTAGTTTTTCAAGAGGACAGATTACTGGAAAACATTACTGTTCTTCAAAATTTGCTTGCGGTTAGCAAAGACGAAGAAATATGTAAAGATATATTAAACGCACTTGGTATTGGTGAGGTGGCTAATAAATATCCAAATTATCTAAGCGGTGGAATGAAACGTAGAGTAGCGTTGGCAAGAGCCATTGCTTTCAATGGTGATATATTTATTTTGGACGAACCATTCAAAGGCATTGATATTTCTCTTAAACAAAAAGTAATTGAAGAAATAAAAAGGGTCATTATTGGCAAAACTTGTGTTATAATTACCCATGACATAGCAGAGGCGGTGGCGGTTGGAGACGAGGTCGTAATATTAGGTGGAAATCCCCTTATAATACAAAACACAATGACCCTAGAAGAAGCAGAAAACCCCGAAAAATTAATTATAGAATATTTGGAGTGTGATTTTTAGTGGAACCCGGCAGTTGGTATTTTTTATTACTTATTGTGTTAATTGGCTTATCGGCGTTTTTTTCTGCGTCTGAAACAGCACTTTCAACAGTAAGCAGAATTCGGTTATTAAATATGGTTGAAGAGAATGTAAAAAATGCAGACAAGGTACTTCTGTTGCTTGAAGAACCTCAAAAGCTTTTAAGTGCAATACTTGTTGGGAATAATATTGTTAATATCTGTGCCTCATCTATTGCGGCATCAATAGCAATTTTTTATTATCCCAAAACAGGTGTAGGTCTGGCAACCTGTGTAATGACTGTACTTTTGCTTATTTTTGGTGAAATAACTCCAAAAACAATGGCGGCAGAAAATGCAGAAAAATTTTCGTTG
>JAQVIB010000174.1 GCA_028695945.1 Lachnospiraceae bacterium | reverse complement strand
CTAGAAAAAAAATATGGTCTTGTTACAGCAATAGCAATGGTTGTGGGTATTGTTATTGGAAGTGGTGTGTTTTTTAAGGCAGAAAAAGTATTACTGGCTACAGGTGGAAATCTTCCACTGGGTATAGTTGCGTGGATAATAGGTGCATTTATTATGATTTGCAGTGCTTATACTTTTGCAGTAATGGCAACTAAGTATGTTCACGTAAACGGTCTTGTAGATTATGCAGAAAATATTATGGGTGAACGCTATGCGTACCTTTTAGGTTGGTTTATGTCAGCAATTTATTACCCTACGCTTACCGGCGTTCTTGCGTGGGTTTCAGCAAGGTATGTGTCTGTACTTTTTGGTTTCTCAATAACTGGTGGAGAATGTATGGTAATTGCATGTTTTTTCCTGGTGGCAAGCTATGCTGTTAATGCTCTTTCACCTGTTCTTGCAGGCAAGTTTCAGGTATCAACAACAGTAATTAAGCTTATTCCTTTATTCGCAATGGCTATTATAGGAACAATTAAAGGCTTAATAACAGGAATGACAAATTACAATTTTTCCAATGTAGTAGTGCAGGGTGAATCATCCGGGTCATTATTTGTTGCAGTTGTAGCGACCGCATTTGCTTATGAAGGATGGATTATTGCAACGTCTATAAATGCCGAACTTAAGGATGCAAAGAAAAATCTTCCGAGAGCATTAATGGTAGGAACATTTATAATTGCATTGGTTTACATTAGCTATTACATTGGTCTCTCGGGTACAGTTAAAAATGAAGTTCTTATGGAAGGAGGAGAAGCAGGGGCAAGGCTTGCATTTAGCTCTATCTTTGGTGAAGCTGGCGGAACAATTGTATTCGTGCTAATAATTATTTCTTGCCTTGGAACACTTAATGGTTTAATGCTGGCATGCACAAGAGGTTTCTATGCCCTTGCGGCACGTAACCAAGGCCCTAAAGCAGAAGTGTTTTCTGAAATTGATAAAGTAACAAATATGCCTACAAATGCTGCAATTTTTGGCTTATTTGTAGCTAGTGCATGGTTATTGTATTTTTATGGTGCAAACCTTACAGCCCCTTGGTTTGGTGTTTTTTGCTTTGATTCAACGGAACTTCCTATAGTAACTTTATATGCAGGATACATTCCTATGTATATAATGTTTATGAAAAAGGAAAAGGATTTGAATACGTTTAAGAGATTTATAATGCCAACTCTCGCTCTTTGTGGTGCAATATTTATGGTAATTGCCGCAGTATTTTCACACAAAATGGCAGTAGTATGGTATTTGGTTATTTTCTCTGTTATAATGACAGTTGGAAATCATTATTACAAAAAAAATTAACAAAGGATGGAACTTGTAATGTCTGACACAATTCATATTTTACTTATTGTTTGCCCACTAGTTTTTTTGGCAGGATTTATTGATGCAATAGTAGGTGGTGGCGGATTAATTTCCTTGCCTGCATATTTGGCTGCTGGAATTCCACCGCATTTTGCGGCGGCAACAAACAAATGTTCATCAACATTTGGCACACTTGTTGCAACATCAAAGTTTATAAAAAGCGGTAAGGTTAATCTTAAAGCGGCCTTGCCAGCGGCAGGAGCAGCATTAATTGGTTCAATAATAGGTGCCTACCTAAATATGCTTCTGGATGAAAAAATACTTAGGTACATAATGATTGGTGCAGTACCCATTATTGCTATGTTTCTGCTGGTAAAAAAAGATTTTGGCAATGAGGATACAACGGATAGATTTACTAAAACAAAGATAGTTGTTTTTTCAACAATTATAGGGTTTACAGTCGGCATGTATGACGGCTTTTTTGGACCTGGAACAGGTACATTTTTAATCATTGCTTTTACCGGCATTGTTGGGTTTGACCTCCTTACAGCCTCTGGAAACACAAAGGTTGTAAACTTGGCATCTAATATTGCTGCGTTTATTACCTTTGCTATAGGAGGCAAAATAATTTGGCATATTGGATTACCAGCCGCAGTATTCGGCATAGCGGGAAATTATTTTGGGGCAACATTTGCACTAAAAAAAGGTACAAAATTTATAAGACCAATGTTTTTTGTAGTTCTCTCTATACTAATAATTAAGCTGATATTGGACTTGATTGGATAAAGGTACATACATGAAAGTTCACTCTTGATTTATGGCATAAATTATGATAAAATCACCTTTAGCTTATAAATTATAATTTGAAAAGCATTGATAAGGAACAGTAGGTTTTAAGATACTTTCAGAGAGCCGTTGGTAGGTGTGAAACGGCAGTAAACTAAAGCTGAACTCGCCTTTGAGCTTCACACTGAAAAAAGTAGGTGTTGACGTACTTCTGCGTTAAAGAAATTTGAGTGTGCTGTTTCGTTTTCAGCAAACTAGAGTGGTAACACGGAGTAGCCCTTCGTCTCTAATATACGTGAGATGGAGGGCTGTTGTAGTTTTCAAAGGAAAATTAATTTTAGGAGGATACATCGATGAATAGTAAATATGAATTCGCCGAAATTGAAAAGAAGTGGCGTGCAGAGTGGGAGAAAAATCCTATAAATAAGGAAGATGATAAAAAACCAAGATATTACTGCCTTGATATGTTCCCATATCCATCAGGCAGTGGCTTGCACGTTGGTCATTGGAGAGGATACGTTTTAAGCGATATAATCAGCCGTTATAAGGTGTTACAAGGTTATCAAGTACTTCACCCAATGGGTTGGGATGCTTTCGGTTTGCCTGCTGAAAATTATGCTATTAAAACCAATACTCATCCAGAAATCAGCACCAACGCAAACATTACAAATGTAAAACGTCAGTTGCACGAAATTAGTGCTATTTACGACTGGGATAAAGAAGTTAATACAACAGACAAAAGCTACTACAAATGGACACAGTGGATTTTTGCCAGAATGTTTGAAAAAGGGCTTGCTTATGAAAAGGAAATGCCACTTAATTGGTGTCCAAGCTGTAAATGTGTTCTTGCAAATGAAGAAGCTACAAATGGTACTTGCGAACGTTGTGGTGCGACTGTAACAAAGAAAAATCTTCGCCAGTGGATGCTTAGAATTACACATTATGCAGAAAGACTTCTTAATGACCTTGAAAAATTAGACTGGCCTGAAAAGGTTAAAAAAATGCAGACAGACTGGATTGGAAAAAGTTTTGGTGCTGAGGTAGACTTTAAGGTTAAAGATACAGATAAGGCAATTACAGTTTATACAACAAGACCAGATACTCTTTATGGGGCTACTTTTATGGTGCTTTCACCAGAACATCCATATGTTAACGACATTACTACAGATGAATACAAAAAAGCCATGGCAGATTATTGCTTTGCCGCTTCAACAAAATCTTCTGTAGACCGTATGACTGATAAAGAAAAAACAGGCGTGTTTACAGGCCGTTATGGAATAAATCCATTAAACGGAGCATTAGCACCAATTTGGGTATCAGACTACGTTTTGGCAGACTATGGTACAGGTGCAATTATGTGTGTTCCTGCCCATGACGACCGTGACTTCGACTTTGCAAAAAAATTTGACCTTCCAATTATTCAGGTTATTATTCCAGAAGGCGAGGAAGAAAAGGAACTTACAGAGGCATATGTAGGTGACGGTAAAATGATTAATTCACCTATATTTGAAGGTATGACTGCTTTTGAGGCAAAGAAAAAAGCACCTCTTATGCTTGAAGAAAAAGGCTTTGGCAAAAAAACAGTTAATTACAAGCTTCGTGACTGGGTGTTCTCACGTCAGCGTTATTGGGGTGAACCTATTCCACTTGTTCATTGTGAGCATTGCGGAACTGTTGTGGTTCCAGATGACCAGTTGCCTGTTGAATTGCCTATGGTAGAAAGCTATCAGCCAACAGATAATGGTGAATCTCCACTTGCTGCAATTGAAGAGTGGGTGAATACAACATGCCCTAAGTGCGGTGCACCTGCAAAACGTGAAACAAATACAATGCCACAGTGGGCAGGTTCTTCATGGTATTTCTTGCGTTATACAGACCCACACAATGATAAAGAGCTTGCAAGCAAGGAAGCACTTGAAAAATGGGCACCAGTTGATATGTATGTAGGTGGTATAGAACATGCTGTTCTTCATTTGCTGTATGCGCGTTTCTACACAAAATTCCTTAATGATATAGGCGTTGTTAGTTTTGATGAGCCTTTTAGCAGATTATTTAATCAAGGAATGATTAACAAAAACGGTGCAAAAATGAGTAAATCTAAAGGAAATGTTGTTTCACCTGACGAATTGGTTGAAAAATATGGTTGTGACGCTTTAAGAATGTATGAACTTTTCGTAGGCCCACCAGAAGTTGACAGCGAATGGGATGACAGCGGAATTGATGGTGTATACCGTTACCTTAATAAAGTTTGGAAACTTTTTGCAACTTATAAAGATAAAAATGTTGCTCCAACAAAGGATTCCGACTTTGCTAAAAATATAATGATTAAAGAAATTTCATCACGCCTTAATGCCCTTACAATGAATACGGTAGTTAGTGGTTTTATGGAATTTACAAACAAGCTTATTGATATTGCTAAGGCACAAGATGGAATAGATAAATCTTGTCTTGAAACACTTGTTATTCTTCTTGCACCGTTCACACCACATATTGCAG
>JAQVIB010000005.1 GCA_028695945.1 Lachnospiraceae bacterium | reverse complement strand
TTTTTGCTAACTATAGTATAAGTTTCCTCAGTGCTGCTGGTTAAGTTAAATGCCTTTTCAAAACAGCTTAAAGGCAAATACACTTTGTTGCCGTACACAATGTAAGGTGCAGGCTTAACATTTGTTTTTTTGTCGTTAATATAAACCTCTGTTTTGTTTGGAATATACTCAATTAACCCTCTGTTTCCTCTAATAACCACAGAATTTGATGTATGGCTTTTTATAACCTGTGCCTCAAGCATTTTTCCTAATTCTTCCGCAGGCACATAAACTTCTTTACCCGAAACCATCACTGGTACCGAAAGCTTTACATTATAATCTGTAAAAATCAAATTCCACGGAGGCAAAAATGTCTTTCCGGAATTGCCATTGTTCAACGACTTTACGGCAGAATTAAGACTGTTTTTTTCGTTCTGGGTATACTTTCCAGCTTGCTCCTGTGCCAACTTTTTCATAGAGGACGTAAGTTGTGCCGTTGGGTCCTCTTCTGGCTGTTGTTCTTGTCCATTATTTTCAGACGGCTTGTCATCGCTTTTCTTATCAGTATCCTCATTTTCCTTTGAACTATGGGAATTATCAGAACCATCAGATGTATTAGAAGTATCAGACAAATCAACGGCTATACTTCCGTTTTTCACACCCTCTGCAATGCTCTGCATTTTTCCTTCGTTTTGTGTCTTTACCTCTGCACCTTTGTTAAGCTGTTCCTTTAATTTGGATGCCTTGGTCATTTCGCCTTTTTCAACTGCCGCCATATAATCCTCGTATACCTTTGCCAGTTCCTTTTTGCTATCTTCCACCTGTTTTTTTAACTGCTGATATTCCTTGTTGGCAGAAAGCTTTACCTCGTTGCGTTTGTTTTGAACCTCCGTTAGCCTTGAAGAAATGGCATTAGACAAAGGTTCTTTTAATTCCACACCTATGGTGTTTACCGCATCTGTAAAAATAGCCTCTGTGCTTGCTAATACCGCATCCTTTTCCTTTGCCGTTTCCAATCGGTCAACAATTCGTTCATCTATAGAAACTAGGTTAGATAAAGCGTCTGCAACATTTTGGGCAATATCTTCACGTATTTTTTCAAGTGCCGCTTGCGAGGAATTGTCCGACTTAGAATTTTTCAGTTCTTCACTGTTGTTGGCATTATTAATGCTTTCACGAACACTGCTCATAGCCATTTCCTTAGCCTGTTGTAAAATGGCCAATTGCTTTTTCTTTTCCTCATTAGAAATATTTTCATTTCCACTTTTTAAGTTTTTAATAACCGCAATGTCTTCCGTAGCCTGTTTCATTGCCGAAGCATCGTTTTTCATTGCCGCCTCTTGCATTGCTTTTGCATATTGCTTTTCCATTGCGTCTAAAGGATTCACAGTTTTATTGCTATCATTGTTGTTTTCGTCGCCTTCAGCCGTATTGGAAGCACCTGTTTCCGCCAACGTACCTTGCATATTGGTAATTGCCGTAGCATAGGTGTCAATTAGGTCTTTGCACTTTTCGTAGTCTAATTTTGTGGTTTCCTCATTCAGTCTGTCAATTTCCAACTGGTAGCATAAGGCTTTTCTTTCCTTTTCAACATTCATTTTTTGCTCTACTGCCGCCGCAATGCTTTCAGATGAAGTCTTTCCATCCTTTTGCATAGAACCAATCATACTTTCCATGCTTTTAATGGTTTTAGTGTATTCCTCCACACGGTTGTCTGCAATTTTTGCCAAGGCACGGTCTATACTGCTTAACTTGCTTTCGTACAGTTCTTTTTTCTGTTTTTTTTCGTCCTTGTCACCTGTTATATTTTCTTTCAAGGCATTTTGTATTCCCTTTTGCTTTACAACCTCTGCCATTTCTGGAAATTTTGAAGGGTCGCTGAAATCAGAAAAATCTGAAACGGCTACGGTTTTCCCTGTGGTAAGGTCTACAGTTTCACCAGTTGCCTTTGTGTAATGGGTTAATGGAACTGCATTAATTTCCGTATTGGTTACAATATTTTCTTTTGTAACAGAAATTTGTAAAACGCTGTCACTGTCGCTAATATCATACCATGTGCCTTTGTTTATATCCGACTTAAAGAAAATTTTATTCTGATTGCTGTCCTTTGCCGACTGTGTGGCAACAGACAATAATTCTTGGGTTAATGCGTCCAAAACAATGGCGTGAGTGCCAATAATAATAGTTTTATCTGGGAACTGGTCTGCCGTTGGTCTTTCTGCGCCAAATGCAATGGTGCTTGAAAAAATTGTCCAAATTATAAACAAAACCACTAAAGCTTTTAACTTTTTCACAAATCTCCACCTCCTTACGAAGCATTAATTTCTCCGCTGTCGTTTCCTTTCTGCACTGTTGCAGACTGTACCTCTTTGCCGTCTTTATAGAACCGAATTAGCAGTTTTTCTTTATCACTAAAATATAGGCCTAAAGTGGTTATACTGCTGTTTTTCAATGTTTTACCTAAGGAATTTTCACCAAGAAAAACTTCATATTCTGTATAATCTACTCTTTCATCTGTATTCACCGAAAATTTACTTCTAAGGGTGTCTGCCTGTGAAATATTCCATGAGCCAATATTGTCCTTGCTTTTTATTTCCTTTTTATTAACGTTTGTGTTAACTTCTGGCTCACTTCCAGAAACCTGTACCATTATAAGCTCACCATCGTACTGTCCGCCATCAAAGGTTGCCTTATATTTTAATTCTCCGTTTTGGTAGAACCTTACCTCCATTAAGGTGGATTCCCCGTAGGTAAGTGGCAAATGCATTAAAGTATTTCCAATACTAAGCTTATCCCCAACGGGCATCCCTTCATAAAAAAGCTGATACTCGTCCACACCGTAATCTTGGGGTACATTCACGCCAAACTCAAAATTGTACTGAGTTAGGCTGTTATTTATGTACCATGTAGGCGCTTCCAAAAATGTATCTCCTGCTTTAAGGGTATCGCTGCTAAAATCTCCGCCACTTAAAAGATGGGTAATATATCCGCTTGTGGTAAGGTTAAAATTGCTTAACGCCTTAGCATATTCCATTTTCATTTCATACAGACCGTTTTGCTTTGTATAAACCCCTTGTCGTGTGGATTCCAAATCAGCAAAGGAGACTAACCCAAGTTTGTTCTGCTTTTCCTGTTCCTCATAGTCCTTTTTGGCAGTATCCAAGCTTTCTGTTGCAGTACTGTAGGCACTTTCCATTTGCTTTAAATTACTGTATGCATTATAAACAGTATCCTCCAGTTCAGCAATTGCATCTTTTTCTGCCTTTCTTGCCTTATCTCTTTCCGTTAAGGATACAAACAAAGCATATTTCTGGTCCTCCATATACCTTGTGCCAGAATATTCACCTTTAAACCATTCCTTTGGAATGTAAATTTTAAAGAACAGAATTTTTATTACATAACTTCCCACCCAAGGGCTGTCAATTTGTGTTAAGGTATGGTTATACATTTGAATAAACTTGTCATAATCCATGGTTTTGCCTTCGTTGTACCTTATGTAAGCTTCAATATCGTTAATGTAACTACCGTATTTGGATTTATAAATTTGCAGTATTTCCTCTGTATCTCTCTCTGCCAGTTTTCGTTCCTGTATTGTTTTAAAAAGCTCAAAATCATTTGCCTTTGCGTACTCTGTAATGGCAGTAAGCTGGTTTCTTTGTAAGCTTACTTCAGGAAAATATTCAGGAAATTGGTATCCATACCTTACCTCTTTGCCTACCAAGCCACCTAATTTTTTAAGCTTTACATCTAAATTGGCGGCGGACTTTTGCTGTGAAGTCTCCAAATCTTTCTGTTGGTTCTTCACATATTCTACGTCAGCTTTTTTGCCCTTGCCCAGTTTGTATTTTGTTTCAATACTGCTTAAAATCCTTTTCGTTTCTGCCAAACGGTCTTCAATGTCCCTTAAATTATGCTGTTCCTGTAAAACATCGTAATATGCCTGTTCTGCTTTAGTTTGTGCCTTTAAAGTTTCGTAAGGCTCTTGCTTGTTCAGCACTGTAATTTCATTCTGAATTTGAGGCACCTTCATAATAAGCTCAATTTCCTTGGGCATACCATGCCCTGTAGGAAATTCAATGTTTAAAAGCAGTGAAAACCGAATTGTAGAATCTTTTTTTCGTGTATCCCTAATTCCGTCCTTTGCCTGTTGTAACTCTATCTGTTTTTTTATTCTGTCAATTTTAACATCCTGTAAGTCACTGCTAGTTTCCACCGCCAGCTTTTTTGCAGTTTCAATATTTAAAGTAGCCGCACCAAAGGCAGAAACCGTTTCACACAAAAGCATTAGGGTTATATAAACACAGCAAAATTTTTTAAACCTCATTATATCACCCCAACTTCAAAGTACCATATATCCCCATTAGAAGAATTTGAATACATTCTAATATAGTAATCGTCAAAATTATATTTTGTACAATAAATTACATCACCCAAATTAAAATCCTTCCCTGCAAATTGGGACAAATACCCTTCTTTCTCCATAACAATAAATTCGTAAGAAGTAAAGCTGTCTTTTTCAAATTTCTTTGTCAATTCCTTTAGGTTTTTACCGTTTTCAATGCCATTAATGCTTTGCTCTCCAAAAAACTTCATGTTGCTTAACTGTGGAACAGTTTCTCCATCTGCAAACTCAAATTCAAATACAACAGAAAGGTCTTTATATATTAAAAAGAAGCTGTTTTCAAACAATTGAGTTTCATCCTCTTTGCCAAATGCAGTGCGAATTGCGTCTAAATCCGAATTGCATAAATGCAAGTAATCAATTTGCCCGTCAAAGAAATGCCCTGTATACAACTGCCTTCCGCTGCTGCTGTATAATACACCATTTCCGTCATAAGCACCTTTTGAAAAATTACCATCGTAAATTACTCTGCCTGTATTTTCGTCATAGCTTTTGCCCGCCTGCTGGAAAACACCATTTTGAAAATTTCCCTCGTAAATAACTCTGCCCGTACCAAGAGAATATAATGTTCCTAAACCGTTCATTTCACCAAAAGCAAAGTTTCCGTTGTATCTTATTTTACCGCTTCTGTACAACTTTCCCAGTCCCTCGTAAGCATCATTGGCAAAGTTTCCGTCATAAACCATCTGTCCTCTTTCATAAAGCTTGCCGTTGCCGTTTTTCATTCCGTTTTCAAATTCACCGCTGTAAAGAATTTTATTTTCCTTACTGCTGTCGTAAAGGGTAGCCATTCCGCTGTACAAGCCCTCTGTATATTCTCCGTTGTATCTTCTTATACCGTTTGGGTAATATTCTGTTCCTTTTTTGTAATTTCCCTGTTCAAAGGTTCCATTAAACTGAATATTCCCGTTATCGTAATACAATACTCCGTCGCCGTTATAAAGGTTGTCCTTAAACTCGCCTTTATATTTCACAACACCATTTTTATATAGAGTTCCATTTCCGTTGTATAAATTCTGGGAAAGCTCGCCTTTATAAACTAAGGCGTTTTGGTTATAAACTTCACCTGTTCCTTCTGCCAAACCTTCATTCAGTTTTCCTTTGTACAATAGCTCTCCGTCTTTGGTATAAACCTTTGCCTTGCCTATGGTTTCATGGAATTTGCTGGTATTAACCACAACCGAGGCGGGCCAAGCCCTTCCTTCCAAAAACGGAAACACTACCTTTACAAAAATAAAGCCCACTAAAAAGGCTGAAAATAGTGTTTTAGCTAAAAATTGCTTGGAAACATACCATTCATTCATTTTGAAATAATCCTTTAATGAAGTAGGTTTTCCAAATACAAAACTTATTGCTTTTTGAAAGGATTTTCTTATTTTTGTATTAATTTTTCTTGTATAATTTTTAAGTTTATTCAGCTTGCCTCTCAGCATATTTTCGTAGAGTGTAATGGAGGATTCTACACTTCGCTTAAACATATTCATTAAATTCATTATTCAATCCACCTCACTCTAAAATTAATGCCTAAAGAAACCTTGATTTAATGTCAGCAATCCAAATATCCTGCCCAAGAGCTTGGCAGTTTTCCCATATATTTGTCACACAAGAAAATATAGGTTTGTGCCAACTTATCGTTTTTATCCATTCGTATAACGTCAATAAAATGTTTTCTTGCCTCGGCAAGCTGTCCTTCAACGTAATATTCAACACCTGCTTCAAATAAAGCCTTTGTCATTTTCCTGTTTTGCCTTTCCTCAAAGGAATAAGCATCTATCACGTCGTATAAATCCACTAAACTTCCATGGGTTTTTCTATCCTTAATTTTGCCAATGTAGCGGCAGTTATATTTGTCTTTGTTGGCAATTCTGTTATAAGCCTGCTGTGTAATTAGCAACCCAATGTCGTTGGAGAATGTTAATGCCTCCAGTATTGGTGTATAATTCAACACTTCAGATGCCGCCGCAGTATCTAGTCCTAATTTGTTGCCAACAACACCGAACATAATTTCACCACTTTGAATAACAGTGTTTAAGCTAACACTTCCGCTCCTGTAACTGCGAAGCTTTTCCAAAATTTCCAACACAACGTTTAAACATGTATCGGCAGGGCTATCAAAAACTGCCTTTAACCCACCACCATGGTAATCCTCAACTAAACCGCCTTCACGGCGTATTACCTGTGCCAATGTGGCATAAATGGTATTTACAAAGTTGAAATTTTCCTCTGTTGTCATTTCCTCGCTGATATTATAAAAATCCCTTGTGGCTATGGAAATTACATTCATTTCTTTAATAACATAGTCACCAGGTTTTACGTCAAGTATGTTTTCCTTTTGTAAAATGTGAAACATTTCCTTTGGAACAAATTTTTCATAGGCAACGCTTAAACTTTCAATGGAATCAAAATAGCTTTTCACTTTTCTTGTCATTTTGTTGAATGCGTTTCCTATATCCTCTAATTCATCCCTTGAATTAATATCCACCACTGCATTCCAGTTTGCATCTGCTATTTCTGCAACACCTTGCTTCAATTTTTTAAGCCCATGCAAAGTCTTTTTAAGCATTAAAACTAGAATAATTAAGATAACAGACATTAACACAACAATACTAATGGTAAAATGATAAAATATTTTACTTACCTCTGTTTCGAATTTGCTAAAATCAATGCCAACCTCAACCTTGCCAACCTTGTTACCGTTGCTGTCTAAAATATAATTGTTGCAGTAACGCCACTGCCCACCCTCTTGTTCAACCAAAGAAAAACTAAGGTTTCCATCAGGAGACTGTGAACTATAATCTTCAATTTTTTTGGTGTTGGATTCTACATAATACTCATGAAGCCCCTTGTAATGGTAGGTTGAATCGCCGTCAGCACCATAAATCATATATGTAGCTCCATCTTTAAAAAGATACACAGCATAATAGAAATCCTTCCTTATTGCATCTGGCATAAAGGAATAAAATTTTTCAACACTTATATCTGCACTTTTGTCCAACACTTCAAAATAAGGGTCGTTTAAGTCCACTGGAATAGCTATGCTTTTCAAAATTTCCCCATCTAAATTATTACTAATATTTGCACTAAGGGAATACATTTGAAAATCTGCTTCATTAATAATAATTTTCAAATATCGGTCGTGAATATAATTTGCAATTACAAAGGTTCCCAGTGCCAGCAATGGAACTACTACAAAAATTTGCTTCAGAAGTATACTTTTTGTTTCAAAAGCTTTTTTTGCCAAATAGTAAATTAAAAATAAAATTCCAAAGCCAACTGCTGTTAAAATAATTACTGTTAAAATAAACTTGCTTGTTTCTATTTTGCGTTCGCCAATTTTATCTACAGTGTTACCGTTTTGAATAATAACAAAATTTTCATTGTTCTTGTAAGTGTTAGAATAAGAAAGCAGTTTATCACCAATCATTTTTTGGTTGCATAATTCATCGAAGGAATACTGGTCGTAAATAACATCCTCGCCCGAAAAAAGTCTTTGCAGTGTATCACTTTTTTCATTGTACTTTACAAAGCTTGGTGTGCAAACATCGTAATAGTAAATGTTTCCCTCTGTATCGCAGCTTAAATTACCTGGTATGGATTTTTTAATTCCCTTACCCTCAAGGTCAATTTTCTTGTTATACTCTTTTGTTCTGTAGTTGTAAAGGCAAAATAAATCTCCTTGAGAGGTTGTATAATAAATACTGTTTTTGTCCGAATATTTTATCCAACTGAAATTAGGCATCTGTTCAAATTCAAATACCCTTTCTTTTAATTCTTCAGTTTTAGGGTTATATTGCTTTAATGTAAGGGTGTTTGTATTGCCATTGGCTACAAAAATGTTTAATATATCGTTAACAATATGTTGGGTAAAAATTTTGTCACCTTTTAACGCATAGTCGGTAGAAAGAACCTTTTTCAGTTCCTTTCCTTTTTTATTGTAAACCTGTATCCATTCCCTAAGCACTTCTCCATCTATATTTTTTTCAGATACAATGAAATAAATGTTTCCATCATTATCGGTGTTGATGTTTTTGTAGCTAAGAGAATTACCTCCGCTTTTATTAGGAAGCTTTCTGTGCTGTTGTACTTCTCCGTCCGTATTCAGCACATAAAGGTCATAGTCGCCCTCAAGATAATAGAAGAGGTTATTTTCACCCACTACGCATGTACCAATGATTTCAATTTTTGAAGTCCTTAATGACACACCAATAAAACATGCTGCAAGTAGGCTAACACAAAGCATAAATATTGTTCTTTTCCTCAAAATTCCACCTCCTCATTCCTTGATGGCTCTATTCTTTCTCTTCAATAATAGGTAGCTTAATTTCTTGACCAACTCGAATTATATTTGCATTGGTTATACCGTTATACTCCATAACAGTTTTCAGCATGTCCGTAGAACCGTATTCCGCTTTAACAATTTTTGTTAGGTTCTCGTTATTTTTTACGTAGTGGCTTTTGTATGCCTGTTGAGGTTGGGTTTCATTTGTGGCTGGCTTACTAGTGTCATCTAACGGGTTTTGTTCTCCGCCTTCTTCTGGTTTTTCAGCCTCTTCCTTGGAACTTTCTTGTTCACCCTTTGCCTCTGTGCTTGTTTCGGGCAATATTTCCCCAGTTTTTTCTTCTGAATTAGCAGGAATGAAAACATTTTCCTCTGCTATAGGCAGTTCCTTTTTTTCAACAACATCCACAGTTCCTATTTTTTCAACTTCGTTATACACCGTAGCTGCTTTGTTATCCTGAATAAACCGTTCGTAAGCTACAATTCCAACTGTAACGGCAACTAAAACCACTACTGCCTTGGAAAAAAACGCTTGAAACTTCTTTTTCTTTTCCTCTGCAATAGTTTTTAAATCCTTGGTTTTGTCTATTGATGTTAAAACATCCTGCAAGTCTTTAAGTACCTCTCCAAAGGAATGATAAATATCCTTTTCACACTTTTCAACTATAATTTTAAGCTTTATATTTTTCTCTATTTCGTCTTCCCTAAAAAGCTGATTCATTATAATTTTAAAGTAGTTATACACTGTATCATTTTGGCTTTTATCTGCTTCTTCAGCAAAAAAACGATAGTTAAATCCCACCAAATTGTCATTAAACAAAATGTTTTCCCAATGTAAAACATTAGCTTTCAATACGTTTGGAAAGCTTCCATTTTCCATAAGGTTATGCAGTATTTTTTGCCCTAAAAGCAGCCTAAATTCAAAGGGCAGCTTTTGAGATGTTAAAACCTTTTTCAAGTTCATTCCTTCTGTGTAAGAAAACACTGCATAAAGCTTGGAATCCTCTGTGAAATATTCAATAAAATCTGTTAACCCGCAGTCTTGAAAAGTAATTATCTGTGAAATATATTGGTTAATTATTTCCCTTTTGCAAATTTCGTTAATCAGAACGAATTTATCCTTTTCGCCCTCTTTTCTTTGGGCTATGTAGCAGTTAATTCTGTTATCGGAACACAACACCTTAAGCACTGTGTACTTTTGTGCAAACCTTGAACCCTGCAACTTTATTCCTCCTTCCCATCCATGAAGGCTACCTTTGCTTTACAACAACAAAGGCTGTAGCTTTTTTATTTGGGTATTTAACACTTTCTACACTAATTTCATATACGCCCTCTTGTGTAGGTGCTTCATACACACCGTGAATATCTATTTCTCCGCCCTTTTCTTCGGTAACATACCATCTGCATTCTTGGTTGTCTGTTCCGTTTACTTCTGCATTAAATTTGAATTTTTCCCTTGGAGCAATTTTTATAGTATCGGGAACTATTGCAACCGAAACTCCGCTTACCTCCGTTGGATTATTTATTTTGGTGCTTTCATTTTTTACTGCCCACCATTGAATGCCCACAGATGTATACTGGGAATCCTCTAGGCACTTCACCGCAATGCGGAAAGTTCCCTTTTGAGGATAGGATATTACAGCCACGCTTACTTTAGGCAGATAGCTGTCAAACATACTTCCAGTAAGAATGCTCATATCTCCAAAAAACGCCTTGTCTTGGTCGTAAATAGCATTTCCCTCCGATTTTTCCTCCACCGCAGTGGAAATCAACACATTTCCCTTTCCAAGACCATGAGCAATTTCATCACTAAAATAAACTTTATTTTTGCATTTTAAATCTATGTAAATAGTTTCTGTGCCGTTTACCAGTGGTTTTTCTTCCTTAGGCAGTTCCTGCTTTTCCTTTTTTAACGGAACAGCTATGGCTTCTTTCTCTTTTATTGCAAAACTATTTTTTTCTTCGTTCATCAGTAAATACAGCATACTGTTGCTAAGTACATACTGTTTAAATGGCAGTCTGTCAAAATCTACAATAGAATAGTCACTGCCTCTTTTAATAATTCTGAATTTAGCAAGATAAATACTGTTTTCCACATTTAGGTTCAGCACATCATCAAAATGCTTTTCAAAATACCTAGAAATAACAGCTTCGTTCATACTGTCTTTGGTTATTTTCAAAAACATTTTCTGCTTTTCCTCCAAGGTTTCTTTTTCAGAACCAATGGAAATTCTGCTGTCTGATGGATTAATTGTTAAAATTGCATCTGCATCCTCAACATCCTTTGCAACAGCACTAAATTTAATTTCAGTTTTTTTATAAGCTGTAATATCATCATCGCAATAGTAAACCCTAATATTACTTCCCTCGGCAGACTTTATGTAGTCCGATTCTATTATGTAGTCCAGTTCCACTGCCCTTGGCAAATTGGTTTTTTCCACTTCAACTGTTATTTCAAAAGCTTGACCGCCCTTTACATAGGCAGGTACTTTTTGGGTGATTTTTAACCCCTTTTTCTCAAAAATTACTTTAGTATAATTTTTAAGCCTGTCCATAGATAAAATTGCATTTTCGTTTACATAGCTTGTTAAAAAAAGCCTGTAGCCCTCTGCAATTCTGTTATAATTATTTCCCTGTTCTTGCTGATTGCCTGCAATAGAGTGCATAAGTTCCTTGTTTTCTTCATTGTAGCTAAGGCAAAGATATACGTTGTCGGTATCTTCAATTTCATAAAAGCCGTCTATTACATTCAGCTTTTTGGTTATGCTTTCTTCCATAACAATTTCCCTGCCCTGATAATCCAACGCCATACCAGCTTCAATAGAAATGGTCTTGTCATCCAAAGCAATGGTGTTTAAGCCACAAACAACACCAGCTCCATTTGTTAAAAAGTTTTGAAGTCGTCTTTTATCGTTAACATATTTTTGCTCGTCCTCAAAATCACGCACTGTTAAAAGCTTGCCGTAAAAGTAATTATTTCTTTCAAAGGGATAATATTTTTTATTTTTCATGTAAATCCTCCTAATTACAGATTGTAGAGTCAAAAGGCATTGCAAAATTATCGTTAATTTCCAATCGTGAGCTTTCAGCAAGACAGCTGTTTATGCCCAAATAAGTATATTCACCTAAAATCATAGTAGGTTTTAGTACCACCAAAATTGCATTTGTATACGCCGGTTTAAAAGAATCTAGTAATTTTTTCACATTTTGAAGGCTTTCGGCGTTTTTAATCCATTTGTCCTCCACAAATACAAAAAATGAGTAGATGTCATCGGAATACAGCTTTTTTGCATCCTCATCATAGGTTCTTCCTTCGTAAAATTCCAATATTTTATAGGTTTCTAAAATTTTAGGCGGATTGCCCAAATATAATGCCAAAACCTGTTCCATACACTCCTTAGTTCCTTTTTTCTGGTAGAACCCAAAGCTGTTTTTTATGAAGGTTTTAAAGTTTTCTTTTTCCCATATAAATGGATATTCTATTCCTACCCATTTAGAAAGCCAGAGCAAAAACTCTCTATCTGTAAAATCTATATCGAAATATTTAGACACATTGTCAATTTCATGCTGTAAATCATAAATTAAGGATTGATACAGCCCTAAAAACCTACTTAAAAAATTAAAATTCTCCTGATTTTCCCTGTAAAATGCTGGCAGATATTCTATAATAGATTCTAGTGGAAATTCAACCTCAAGAGCATCAATTTCCGTACTTTGTCTATCAAAGGTAACCATTTCAATTTTAAACCACAAATATCTTCCCTTTGCACTATGCAAAAGCATATCTTGGGTGTTTTTTTCTGTTTTTATCCACAGCGTATCCAAGTAGTAAAGCTTTTCCTCTATATTTATAGAAAAATCCTCTATAAGATTTTCAAGGTTAATTTCCTCATCTTCAATACAAACTTCTTTTTCATCAGAAGAAAAATAGGATAAAGTAATGTAGCTTTCACCTTGGGTAACGAAGTTCATTTTAAGCCTGCTCCATACTGTTTCCTTTTCACCGCTGTCTAAGGCGGCGGAAATATATACTGCTTTTTGGGCATTTCCATCTAACTTATTGGCATTTGCCTTTAAACAGCCTTTCTCATAAGTACAGCCGTGAAACATACCAGAGTTCCATAGTTCTTCATTGTAAACAAACCTTTTTCTGCTCAAAATCCATTCTCCTTCCCCTATGAAAGCATTATTTGATTACTTCTTATAAATACCCTTGCATGGGGCGGTATTTGTATATCTCCGAATGCATTTTTTGTAACAACTTCCACTGGAAAATCCAATTGTAAATGCCTTATATATTGAGTACATTCCAATGCCTCCAGTAAATTGTAAATAGTTCCGTAATATATAGTTGCTCCTAGCATGTTTTGCTGAACATTGTCAATATAATCTCTTAGGGTTTTGTCCACAAGTTTGGCGGTGTTTTCACCTTTGTTGCTAACCCTTATTTCACCAAAAACATCAATTGGAATGTATACAGGTGCTGTAACATAAAGCCTTGTGGTAATAAGCTTAAATTTGCCCACATACCTTCTAACATTTTCCACATATCCTTCCAGTGTTGCCTTGTTTTTCACCCTGCAATAAGGCTCAACTACAAGGGTTATGGCATTTTCAGCCTTAATTTCAGGGTAACCCCTCATTCCTGGTTTATATAAAGGAATTACCGTAACCTGACCAAGCTTTAAGCCTGGCGTTCTGGTGGCAATTTCCTTGTAGTCAGTAATATTAACTGCACGCTGTGTTTCATTTACAGTGGTACGCAGTTTCTTAATTAATTTTTCCGTACTGTCTCCATCACTTCCGCCTTTGGCACTTCTGTAATGAAAAATTTTAATATTGCTAAAGCGTTCCTTTTCCTTAAATTCCTCTAATGTAAATGCTTTAACTCTTCCCTTTTCTGCTTTTGTTACCGCACAGGAAGTAATACAAATATTATCTTTGCCCCAGTACGGAACTTTACCTGTAATGTTATCCCCGAAACCAATTACTCCATTTTGTTCATTAAAAATATAGCTTTTCTCGTCCTGTAAACAAGAATCTAAGGTTTCTGTTTTGTTCCATATTTCCCATCCCTTTTGAGATTTCACCATAATTTCAAAGGAGTTGTATAAAATATTCTCAATGCCATTAATTTCAAATTCCTGCTCTGCTGTTCCGTCACTTGAACCAATAATTCCCTTGGTATAAAAATCCTTGCTGTAAACTACCAACCTAAAAACCACATCACCTTTGTGGCAGTTTTCAAAGCTTTTAAAAAGCCTTTCCCTCTGGGAAGTTCCTAGTCTAAAGCTTCCGTCCTCTGATTCTTTTAAAAGATATAAAATATCAATATCCTCTGCTTTATTAAAGTAATCCTTTTCCTTAATGTAAAGTTGATTATGGTTTTCATATGCCAAAGATGACCAGAAGCTCATTTCGTTTTTTTCAAAATCTTCATACGTAAATTCAATAGTTTCGCACAAAGTTTCCTTTTGGGACAAGGTAACACTGTTTAGCATAATAAAAGAAAGCTTGGGTGGCTGTTCATAACCATATTTTGTGTTCACTGCCCTTATAAAAAATGCTTTTCTTTCTTTTCCCATTTCCGTTTCATTCATTTCACCTTGGAATGAAAAGCAAATATTGCCTGAAAACAAAAATCCATAGGTCTCGTCTAAAATTAATTTCATTTCGTGCCAGCCTAATTCACCGTTTTCTGTTCCATAATATTCCCAACGTATTTCCGAAAGAGGGCTAAAATTTTCATAATCACCCACTGGATTACGCCCAATTTCTTCCCGAAGTTGAAAGAAAAGCTGCACCGAATTTTTAGAAAGAGGTTTTTTAAAACCAATATAAAAAGCCTTGTCCTCATCATTTTCTTCAAAAACAACCATACTTCGGTCTAAATCGGAAGGGTTATAGTCATAAAGCTGACGGCTGTTTCCCGTGAAACAAATGCGGTTTGCATAAATTTTTCTTGTTTGGTCTGTTTCAAAAACAAGGTCGTCTGCAATAATTTTTGTACCCCTTGGTATTACTCTATCATCTGTAGGAAAAAGCACTGCCTCTGTTATGGCACAACTGTTCTTTTTAGGTACAATGTTCAGCAGTTTAAGAAACTTCATTAAATTCCTTGTACCTATTGTATCAATATTTTTTTGCTGTTCCACCTTAATTGCTGCCAAAAGCTCCACAAAAGTAACGCCTGGGTCATGAACATTCCTGTCCTCCCAGCCGCTGCCGTATTGCTTCATGCGGTTCATTACAGTTTCTACAATGCTATTAAGTTCTTGGTCATTTAATTTTGGCAAGGGCAGCATAGGCGTCTCCTTCTATATCATACTAATTTCAATTTCGTGAATTCCGTTAATTGGTACTGCAAAGGGAAGTGAAAAAATATCGTCATAGTCTATTTCTTTTCTGTAGTCCCTATTTTTTTCATAGCAAAAAATATAAATACGTTGTATTTCCGCCATGTTATCTATGTTTTTTATGTAATTATACAGCTTCATTTTGTTTGGCAACGCACCCATTTTAAAGCCTTTTCCATCAAAATTGCCTGTAATCGGGTTCAAGAATTTTTCCAGCTTGCTTTCAATTTCCTTGTAAACCTGCTGATAGTGATTGTAGCTTTTTACAGATGCCTCAATATGCACACAATACTCAATATACTGTGCCTCAATTATCTGTATCTTGTTGCCAACTGTTAAAACCGCTGGTGCTTTAATGGCAAACTGTGCATCTACATTCTTTTTAATTTCATCAAAATAGCTGTCTGCACCATTAACAACAAGTGGAAGTATTCCCACAACAACTGTACCTCGTGCTAACTGCCCATTTTGGTTTACACCAATAGCAGTTTTCACATCTACAATATTTCTGTCTGCTTGCTTTGCAATTACTGAAAAATCCTCTTGGGAAACGACCTTGTTTTGGTGCTTAAGTATTCCAAAACAACGCTCCATTGCCTCATCCAGTTTTTCCCTGTTGCAACCACCGCAAATGGCTTCTAAATTTTTAACACTATCCACAAATGGTACTGCATCTGAAAAACCTTCAATTTGAAATGGAGAAAAATTTCCTTTAGCACCAACAGAAACCGTATACTCTGCCCTAATGCTCTCTTTATCCCTTGCACAAGGTATTTTCCCGTGAATTCCGTTTCCAAACTGAATAAAGTTGTTTTCCTCGTCTAGCACATATACCCTATCTTCTGCACCAAACTCCGCTAAATCCTTCACCCTTTGCCATGGAACCCAGTATTCCGTAAGAAGTCCTTTTTCATCTTCCTCTGTAAAAACACCGCTGTTTTCCCCTTGCTTAAAACTGTATCGGTCTTCACCAATAAGTGTTTCCGCCTCATCCACCCATACATTTAATGCAAGAACGTTTGGCGTATTTAAGTGGCATTTTTTATTAGGTTCATCCTTTTCCAAATAAAAATATTCGGTGTTCATTTTTTCCTTTTGCTCTATGGCAACGGTGTTAAAGTAAATTCCTTTCAGTTTCGGCAAAAATTCTCTGTCCTTTGGTTTAACACTATCATACTTCTTGTCTATGTTAACCAACCGTATCCAAAAGCTTTCCTTGCCAAACAAGGTTTTTGGACGGAAGTTATCCTTACACAAAAAAGTTACAATTCCACTTTTTTGGAAAAATGCTGTTTCGTCCTGTATTTTCAATTCGTTCCACTTTGAAATTCCGTTTACGTTACCCCAATATTCCCATTTTAAAGATGGAAGCTTTGATAAACTTGCACCCTGTTTTATAAAATACAGCTTAATAGGCCCGCCCTTAATTGCCTTGGCAACGGACAAATATACCGACGGATATTCCTCTTTCCCTGCCCCAGACATTTGAATTTCCAAATTGTCAAGACCTTGGAAAGCAGCAATTTCCATATCCTTTTGAACAAAAATGCCGTCCACACAAACTGCATCATTTTTATAGCTGTATTCCGCAAATATTTCCTTAACTAAAGGAGCTTTGTAACGTCCGCCAACATTAAAGGCATTGTTAACTGATAAAATTCTTGCACGAATCCACATTCCGTAATCTGCCCCAACAAAGGCTGTATCCATATCCTTAGGGCAGTAAAAACTTAGGGTTTTTACCTGTTTTTCAGTATTTTTGAAAAAGTCCTCATATCGGTTGTCCTCAAATAACCTAGCCCAACCATTTCCGTTCCAATATTCCCAAAGTACCTTTTGAATATAAATATCCTGTTTTTCAGGCTCTTTAATTTCCTCTTCCTTAATAAAATGCTTCCACTTTATGTCCCTTTCCTCAATAAGGTCTTCTGCAAACTCCTCCAGTTCACCAAAAGAGAATGTAAGGTTTACCCAAGCACCTCGCTTAGTAAAGGCTTGATTGCAGTTGATGTAAAAATCATCGTAAGCACTGAACTTTTCCCCAAATGGCACAAAATCTTTTTTTGGAAGAGAAATATCGTTATAATAAAGGCTGTCTGGAGAAATTCCGCAGGACACTGATGACGCATGAAATCCTGTAAAAGAAATATCTTCATATTTATTAGGGTCTAGTATAATACAGCGAATCCATCGGCTTGTCTTTTCAAAACATTCTGTAAATGCAATGTCCTCCTCAATGGAAAGCTGAATTTGATTACTAACTGCCTTGCTATTATGTATTTGCTTCCAACCATCTTCCGTTAAATATTCCCATGCTGCCAGTTCTTTGTCTGCCAAAAGCTGTGCCGTTTTTTCCTGTGAATAAGGTTTTTGACTATGCACAACTGTTAGCACAATAGTTCCACCTGCTTCAACGAAAAACACTTCGTCACTGCATAGGAAAAAAGCATATTTTTGCAAATTTTCACTGCCGTAAAAATCAAATAGTCTAAACCCAGAAGATAACTCTTCGTCTGAATAATCGTATTCCTTTACAATTTTATTTAACTTGGTGCTTACGCTGTAAATTTCCTTTACATAGTTGTCTACAGCCAATAAATCATCTTTTATTTCAAAAGTAACTCGTTGATTTTCCTCATCTTGCCCATAAACAGCCGTTCCCTTTTGAACTTCAACTCCTAAATCCGTTCCTTCATTCATTTTTATGGTAACAAAGCCCTTAGATGACATACATGGAAGAATATCTGCCCCAATTAGGTTCAAAAAGTAAACTAAGTTTTTATAAGGAATTTTATTATAGCGTTGCAAAGTTTCTTCAAACATTTTTGCAAACATTTTTGTAAGTATATGCCCTGGGTCCTCGTCTGCGTATTCCGTACTCCATTCTGGAACATAGCTTTTGGCAAGCATAATAATCTGCCTATAAATATCCTCTTTTGTTCTTTTATCCATTATGGGAAATTCCATGTGCTCACCTCTTTTTGCGTATCATTTTTATTAAAATTGGTTTTTAATAATGTTTAATCTGAATTTTTCAGTGTTCCAGTAAACTAAATACGTAATTAATATTGTCCGCTTCCCTTATTTCAGGAATAATATAGCTTATGGTAATTACCAGCCTGCTGTCGTCCTCTACGTCATGCAGTACACTAACATCCACGTTGTATACACGTTTTTCCCATTTAATAATGCTTCTAAGTACCTCTTCACGTATTGCCTTAACCAGTTCATAGGTAATTGGTTCAAACATAAACCTGTGTAAATTGCATCCATAGTCGCTATGCAAAAGCCTTTCACCCGGCACTGTGCTTAGAAGAATCATTATAGACTGGCGAATGTCACTTTTAATATCCGTAACCTTTATTTTCCCTGTTTTAGAATCCACCATAACAGGAAAATTCCAGCCTCTTTCCATAAAAACCCCTCCTAGTTTGCCTTAATTACAGCACCCTTCAAGTTTAACGGCCCGTCCGATTTAATGTTGATATTGCTTGACGCTTTAATGTCTAACATACTTTTTGCTTCAATTGAAATTTGTTGAGATTTAAGCTTTAATGACTGACTGCTTTCAATAGAAACACTGTTGCCGTTTCCGTCTAATTTCATTGTGGAATTGCCCGACTTTATAACAATTTTCTTCTCCGCCGTAACATTCACAATTCCGTTTTTTGAATCTATTTGAACAAGGTTTTTCCCAGATTTGTCTTTAATCTTAATTACTTCCTTTTCATCTTCAAGAGAAATAGTAAGAAGCTTTGGTGTTTTAATTTCAATGGAATCCTTGTCGTCTTCGTCTTTAAATATAATTTCGTGTCCGTTTTTCGTTTTAATTTTTCGTATTGTATTTTTCTTGTCCTTAATTTCCACAGGCGGTTTATAGTTTTGGTTCCAAAGAGAGCCTATTACATAAGGTCTTACGACTTCTCCGTCACTAAAAGCAACCAACACCTCATCACCTATTTCAGGGAAGAAAAACATACCCCATTGTTTGCCTGTCATTGGTGTAACAATTCGTATAAAATCTGTTTCATATTCAGAGGTGTCACGATTCAGTAATTTCACCTTAATTCGCCCTAGCTTTTCAGGGTCCTCTATATCTGTAACAATGCCCACAGTAACGCCAAAAAATCTGGAATTTCCCATGTTGTTATCATCATCATATCCCATTAGTTTTGTTATGCTCATGCTTTGTTCACCTCAAGCTCGCATTCTGTAGTAAATCTATTGTTCCTAAACTTGTGTATCACTTTGGAAACATAATATTTTTTGTCCAGCCCATCGCCAAAACCCGATACACTAACTACCTTTCCAGGCATTGCCTCTGGTACCCCAACCACCTTAACTTTTCCCTTGTACAATTGGTAAGATAATTCGTTTAGTTTTGCCTGTGCCAGTTGTGTAGCCTTCTCCACCGAATCCACAGAAGGGTCTGTAATGGTTCTGGAAACGTGGCTGGAAATAACTGATGCCGCCTTAGATGCAATCTTTCCGCTATCCACTAAACTGTTGTATTTCTCTGCCTTTGCTTGAAAAGGTTTCGTTGGGTCTTTTTCGTTATTTCCCCTTACCGTAACACTGGAAACCTGATTTTTTAGGGTTGTCATCACTTTAAATTCCAATAGGTAGTCGTTAATATCAAACTCAAAAAGAGGTTCCTTAGAAAGCTTTCCAAAGGGCATAAAAACCAAAACGCCTTTTTCTATAAAAAAGCAGTAGTCCATTCGCTTTGCAGTACGCACCACAAAATTATAGTCACTTTCGTTGTGCTGTTCTATTGGTATAGTCAATTCCTTGTCGGATTTATCCATCTTACTGCTTTCAATTTTGATTACAGCAGAATATTTCTTTATAATTTTTTCCACCGCTTCGCTAAATTTTTTTATGCTTGTTTTGGTTTCGGAGCGAAGGCTGTTCATCATAATTCCTTTGCCATCCAACGCTTCAATGGTATATATAATTCCCTCATCTTTGTCATAATCCACATAAATGGAATCTATATAGCCAGAAAAAATCTGTTTAACTCCGCCAGTTCGGTAGCCAACGTGGACCTCAACCTTGTTTCCCAACTTCAACAGCTTTTTCAAATCGTCCTTTACCTTTAGCTTTTTATTGCTTTCTGGCGAAAAGGCATTTGCAATTTGAAAAACACAACTGCTTGCCTCATAATCTGCCGTAAGCTCTGCCTTTAAATCTCCTTGGCAATACTTTTGGTCAATTTCCTTGTCGTTTATTTTAATGGCATAGCAAGGTGCAGTGAAACCGCCATATTTTTTCTCTAAATCTTTTATTTTATATTTAGCCAAGTTCTTGTCCTCCCTTAAATAGGGCTGTTTG
>JAQVIB010000173.1 GCA_028695945.1 Lachnospiraceae bacterium | reverse complement strand
GATTTCCCTGTTACAAACAAACCAAAAATACCGCCCGTAATAGCTATTGGCATAGAGAACATTACTATAAACGGATAAATTAAAGATTCAAACTGACTTGCCATAATCATGTAAACAAGAAGTATTGCCACAATTAATACAAGTCCAAGCTGCATAAAGGATTTGTTCATTTCCTCTGTTGTTCCAGTAAATTCATATGAATATCCGTCTGGCATAACAAAATTACTTAACTTTGCTTCAATATCTTTTTGTACTGACTTCATATCTCTGCCATAAACTGTGGCTGTTAATTCTGTATATTTGTGGTGATTTTTTCTTGTTACAGCTACTGAAGATTCATCCTTTGTTATGTCTGCAACTTCTGTTATAGGCACAACAATGCCTGAAGCAGTAGTTATTGTAAGGTTTTCAAGGTCATTCATGTATTTAACGCTTTCATCCTTCTGCTTAATCCTTACATCTATTTCACTTCCATCTATCTTAAACTGAGTTGCAACCTTGCCACTTATTGCATTATTTACTGCATTGTAAATTTGTGTTGATGTTATTCCATATCCTGATGCCTTTTCTCTGTTAATAGTAATTTTTGTTTCTGGCAAAGTATCTCCAGCGGAATTGGAAATATCAGTTATGCCATCAATATCTTTAATCATATTTTCTATATTGTTGGATATTTCCCTCAATTCATCATTTTCGTCACCACTAATTTGAAGTGTAACGCCACTTCCACCGTAAGAACCCATAGCAGAATCGCTAGAACTTACTGTTATTTCACACCCTGGTATAGATTTTAATTCATCCTCAAGGTTTTTAGCTAAATCCTCGGCAGATAATTCTCTGTCTTTTTTATTCACAAGGTTAACTGTCATTGTAGCCATGTTAGTACCGCTTGCACTAAAAAACATACCACTACTGCCAATAGTTGCATAAAACATTTCCGCTTCATCCATCTTTTCAATATGGGTAATTACTTCATCAACAATTCTTTGTGTTTCCTCAAGTACCGTGCCGTCAGGCAATTCAATACTTGCAGTTATAACGCCCTCATCCATTGTAGGCATAAAGTCCATACCCATAATTGGAACAAGTGCTAAAGTGCCAATAAATATTGCCACTACAAGGGCAACAACCTTCTTTTTGTTAACAAGGCACCATAAAAGTATCTTTCTATAGCCTGAATCAAGCTTCTCAAGTCCTCTGCCCCATACATCCAAAAGCTTTGTAAAATGCCTTTTCTTCTTTGGCTGAACATCTTCATCATTTACAATAAATTGCTCTGGTTTTAAAAGCTTACTACACGCCATTGGCACAAATGTAAGAGATACCACTAATGATGCTCCTAATGCAAAACAAATTGTAAGGGATAAATCCTTAAAAATATCACCTGTAGTTCCTGAAACAAACATAAGTGGAACAAAAACACCAACTGTTGTAAGTGTTGAAGCTGTAACTGCCATTGCAATCTCACTTGCACCCTTTGCAGAGGCCTCCTTAATAGGTTCGCCTTGCCGTGCATGGCTGAATATGTTTTCCAAAACAACAATGGAGTTATCCACCAGCATACCTATACCAATGGCAATACCTCCTGTACTAATCATGTTCAGTGTCATTCCGTTAAGCCACATAACTGCAAATGTTGCAATAATTGATGTTGGAATTGAAATACCAACAATAAGTGCCATTTTTGAAGAACGCAAAAATATAAAAATTACAATAATTGCAAGCACCGCCGCCTGAATAGCTGTAGAAATAATATTATTTACAGATAATTTAATGTAATCTGCCGTATCTGTAAGCATACTTAAAGATACCTGTGGATAATCTTTGCAAACTTTTGCAATCTCTGCATTTACCTTATCTGAAACCTGTACAAGGTTTGCGTTGCTCTGCTTTTGAATAACAAGCATAAGTGCAGGCTCGCCATCCATAATTGCGTAGCTGGACTGTTCCTTCTCTACCATATTTACATCAGCAACGTCTCTTATATGGATAATACCACCCGTTGCTGTAGTTATAGGCAAATCTCTTATTTCGTCAATAGTTTTGAAAAGTCCAACGGATTTCACCTGTAGTTTCAACGTTCCTTGCTGAACTGTACCCGCAGGATAATCTAAGTTTTCTAACGCTAAAGCCTGTGAAATCTGTGCTACTGTAACACCGTAGCCGTGAAGTTTTTCTGGATTTACAGTAATCTCAATTTCATTTTCAACACCACCTGTTATTGAAACAGAGGTTACACCTTCAATTTTTTCAAATCTTTTTGAGAGTGTATCTTCTGTAAGTGTATTAAGCTCTGTAAGGTTAAGTGTGTCGCTTTTTATACCAACTGTAATAGCTGTCATGCTATTAATATCAATCTTCAAAACCATAGGTTCTTTTGCACCCTCTGGCAATGTGCTTTTAATAAGGTCAACCTTTTCACGCATATCAACTGCTGCAAGGTCAATATCTGTATCGTCTTCAAACTCAACAATAATCATAGATGAATTTGCTGATGATGTTGAAGTTATCTCATCTACATTAGAAACAGTACCTAAAGCTTCCTCCAATGGTTTTGTAATAAGTGTTTCAATTTCTTCAGGTCCTGCACCAACATAGGTAGTGCTAACAATTGCAACTGGTATATCCATTGATGGCATAAGGTCCAAGTTAAGTGACTTGTAACCAATTAAGCCTCCAAGAACAACAATAAGCATAACCATAACTGTTGTAACAGGACGTTTTATAGATGCTCTGGAAAACATGGCTTATTCCCCCTTTTTTTCGGCAGAACCCACCGTTTTACCATCATTTGTTTTAGTGGAATCCACTTTGTTGGCATCATCTGTGTTGGCAGACTCAACTGTGTTGCCGTCAATTGCAACAACCTTAATTACGTCACCATCTTTCAGATAACTTTGTCCCTTTACAATTACTTTATCACCTACATTAATTCCATCTAAAATTTGTACTGTCTTGCCATCGTCTATACCCATAACAACATTAGTTTTTACAGCTATACCGTCTTTTTCAATAAATACATAATCCTCATTGTTTTTAGATACAACTGCATTTCTATCTAAAACAACTGAATTATAGCCCTTCTCCTTGCTAAAGCTTACTTCCGAAAACATACCGCTTTTAATTGCCCCTGAAGCATTTTCAATTTCAATTTCAACATCATATGTACCTTTTGCACTTGCCGCTGGATTAATAGTTTTAATTGTTCCTGTTAACTTATCTGAATCTGCTGCTGCTATTTTAACATTTACATGCTGACCATTGGAAAGCGAATTAATAATCTGCTCCGAAACACTTACATCAACAACCATTTTTGATGTATCTGCAACTACAAATGGTACTGTTACAGTTGAAAGAACAGTTTCTGCTGTTACATTGTTTGCCGTAATAACTCCGCTTATAGGGCTTTTAACCTTTGCGTCTCTTATAGACTTCTTAGTCGTCTCCATTTGTGTTGCAGTGGCATTTGCACTTGCCTGTGCTGCATTTAAAGAATCCTGAGCTTTTTTCGTGTTTTCCTCTATCATCTGACCTTTTGTAAGCTCATAAGTATGCTGTGCCTGATTGTATGCGGTTTCTGCTTTTGTAAATTTGTCTTTAGCATCATCAATATCTGTTTGAGATATATAACCTTGTTCAAACAAAACTGCTTTATTGTCATAATCTATCTTTGCTGTATCCATTACCAACTTTGCATTTTCCATGGCTACTCTGGCATTTTCAATTTGTATTTGCATTGTTGCTCCGTTCACGGTATCCAATGTAGTTTGTGCTGCTGAAACACTTGCCATTGCAGCTGTATAGCTAGCCTGTTGTGATTTAAGTGTTGTTTCATAGGCTTCCGTATCCATTTCAAATAGTATGTCTCCAGCTTTCACACTATCTCCAATATCAAAATTAACCTTTTTTACTTTTCCGCCTATTGTGCTGAACACTTCAGCTGTTTCAACAGGTGCAGTTTTACCAGAGTATACGTAGTTTGTTTCTACAGCTCCGGTTTGTGCCGTTGCAACCTCAACTGATATTTCATTAATTACCTGTTCCCCTGTAGTCTCTTTTGCTGAACAACCAGTAAACGCCAATGTTGCAGCAAGTGCTACAGCTAAAGTAATATTTTTGTAATTCATTATTTAATCCTCCTTATTAACACATATTTTATAAAATGAATCAATTCCTTTTTTCAAACTTTCTTTATCTTCTTCTTTCATAGATTTGTAATATACTGCAAAGCATTCTAACATCTTATTACTAATTTCCATTAAGGCTATTTTCCCTTTTTCTGTTATGCACAAAAACGTTTTTCTTCCATCTGATTCATCATCGTCCTTATATCTTGTAATATATCCATAATTCTCCATTCTTGAAACCGTTATAGATATACTGCTTTTGGAGGTGTGCATTATTTTTCCCAGTTGAGATACTGTAACCCTTCCTATGCTCTCAACTACTTTCAATATTTCCGTTTGTGTTCTTGTAAGTGTGTCTGTTTTTTTACCATTCACATCAAAAATATCTGCCATATATTTCATATGCCAACGTATCATATAAACTTGTATTTCCAAAACCTTTAATGCAATCTCGTTAATATCTTCATCATATTCTTCCACCATTAATTAGTCCTCGTATAATAAATTTACGGTAGTTTTTGAAGAACACCGTATGAAAAACTTGTTATTTCCATAAACCATATGGGATAATAGGCTCAGTACAGATAGAGGTCGTAGTAATCAGTCCTG
>JAQVIB010000172.1 GCA_028695945.1 Lachnospiraceae bacterium | reverse complement strand
CCATTTCCTTTTGTGCATATTCTTTTGAAACTCCATCTTTGCTGTTTTTGTTAATAAAGCGAACAAGTTCATATACAGTGCTTACTGCATCAGCTGTATTAAAGTCATCATCCATAGCCTCTTCAAACTGCGTTCTAAACTTTTCAATCTCATCAACATTTTCATTTTCTTTAAGCCCTGTATCTGTGCAATTTTCAATGTAGTATGCCAAATCTTTTTTACAGTTTTTAATTCTTTCAAGACCATTTTGGCAACTTTCCATAAGTTCACGGCTAAAGTTGATAGGGCTTCTGTACTGTCCATTCAGAATAAAAAAGCGAATTACTTCATAAGGAAATTCTGCCGCAATATCCCTTACAGTGAAGAAGTTACCTGCCGATTTACTCATTTTTTCATTATCAACTGTTATAAAGCCATTGTGTATCCAATATTTAGCAAAAGGTACTCCATTGCAGGCTTCACTTTGAGCAATTTCATTTTCGTGGTGAGGGAATACTAAATCTTCACCGCCAGCGTGAATATCAATGGTTGGACCTAAATAACGCTTTGCCATTACGGAACACTCAATGTGCCAACCTGGTCTGCCCTCACCCCAAGGAGATTTCCATTTTGGCTCACCTGGCTTAAATGGTTTCCAAAGCACAAAGTCTGTAGGGTTTTTCTTTGCATCATCAATAGCAACACGGTCACTTGCACCTGCAATAAGTTCATCTAAATTTTTCTTACTAAGCTTACCATATTCAGGGAAAGATTTTGTATCAAAATAAACTGTTCCATTATCCTCATAAGCATGACCTTTTTCAATAAGTTCGCTTATCATTTCAATAATATAATCCATTTCTTCTGTAACGCGTGGATGATGAGTTGCTCGTTTTACATGAAGACCATCAGCGTCACGGAAGCACTCCTCAATATAACGGTTGCTGATGACATCCATAGTTGTGTTTTCTTCATTTGCTTTTTTAATTATTTTGTCATCAACATCAGTAAAATTTTGTATATAAGTAACCTCGTAACCCTTGTATTCCATGTAACGACGCACTGTATCAAAGGTTACATAGGGTCTTGCATTACCAATGTGTATATAATTGTAAACCGTTGGCCCACAAACATACATTTTAACTTTTCCCTCTTCAATAGGTACAAACTCTTCTTTTTTTCTTGTAAGTGTATTGTATAGCTTCATTGTAATCTCCCCTTTTTTATTTTTCTCTCTCGTTTTTCAAAAGCATTTTCTCTAAAACTTCAATTCTTTGCTGTAACACATTTATTTCTTCTTCCACAATATCAGGCACTTTAAGCTGGTCAAGAGTATCAGATGGATGTGCCTCTTGGGTATTTTTATCATTATTATTCCATTTTGCAGGCACACCAACTGCTGTTACATCATCTGGAACATCTTTAAGTACAACTGAACCACTTCCAATACGAACATTATTGCCAACTGTTATTGGTCCAAGCACCTTAACGCCACTGCCAATAAGCACATTGTTTCCAATGGTTGGATGACGTTTTCCACTGTCCTTGCCTGTTCCACCAAGGGTTACACCTTGGTAAAGCAAAACGTTGTCACCTATTTCACAAGTTTCACCTATTACAACACCCATGCCATGATCTATAAAAAATCCCTTGCCAATTTTAGCACCTGGGTGAATTTCTATACCTGTTAACAGTCTTGAAAATTGAGATATAAACCTAGCAACAAAAAACCACTTCTTCTTATAGAAGTAGTGTGCAAATCGATGATTTATATTTGCCCAAAAACCAGGGTAAAGTATAACCTCTATACTACTTTTTATTGCAGGGTCTTTTTCCTTAATTACTTTAATTTCGTTACTTAAAAATGACACAGTTAAACTCCTCCATACTTTTCTTTTTTCACATACAAAAAGCTTCGTCTTTGACATACATCAGAGACGAAGCTAAAAACTCCGCGGTTCCACTCTTATTGGGACAATCATCCCCTCTTTAAGATACCGTAACGTGGCGTACGTATTAGGCTAAACCTTTAAGGATTCACCTAATCAGCTCAGGAATGCACTTCGCAAACATTCACCTTAAACCGCTTGCACCCAAGTAAAGATTTACTAGGCGGTTCTCTCTGTCAGGTTTATGATTTACTACTCTTTCCGTCACAGCTTTTATTTTTTATTTTCAATCAAACAAATTGATGTTGCTGATATGCCTTCACCACTACCAGTAAATCCAAGACCCTCTTCCGTTGTTGCCTTAATGTTTATCTGATCTATATCTATGCAAAGTGCCTTCGAAATGTTACATCGCATATCATTAATATATGGTAACATCTTTGGTTTTTGAGCAATTATAGTCGTATCAATGTTTATTATACTATATCCTTTGCCATCAAGCAAGTAGAAAACTTCTTTTAAAAGCTTAATACTTGAAATTCCTTTAAATTTATCGTCCGAATCAGGAAAATGCTTTCCAATATCGCCCAAAGCTGCTGCACCTAATAGTGCATCCATAATTGAGTGGGTAAGAACATCTGCATCAGAATGCCCTAGCAAACCTTTCTCATAAGGAATATCAACCCCGCCTATTATAAGTTTTCTGTTTTCAACCAATTTATGTACATCATAGCCAGAGCCAATTCGCATAATAAACTCCTCCTAATATTTTTTATAAAACAAAGGCATTTTAGATTTTCTCTAAAACGCCTTTGCATTTTTCACCTACTGCTTCATCCTTAGTAAAAACTTCAAAAATGGCACATATTTTATCAGCAAAAGTAAGCACATACCCCTCTTTATAACGAGGAGGAAGTAATGTGCATGGCCACATGTGCCTTCTTATGCTATCCTCTTCAATTGCGTTAATTTCACATACTTTTTTTGCATTGTCAACTGCAATACGTGGGTGCCATGCTGCATGGTTGCTTCTTAGAAATTTTTTTACACGCCAGTCATAAAAATAAAGGTCGTGCAATAAACCTGCCCTAGCAGCCGAGCGATAATCCCAACCCATTTTTAAGCACACAATAAAACTGTAATACGAAACATTAATGCTGTGCTGAAGACGGCTTGTGTGATTATGTTGTTCCCAATTATCAAGTTTATTAATTTTATCACTGTCTATAATATCGCTTACACAATCCATGTATAACCTGGCTAATTCATTAGATGCATTATGCAAATTTACTTTAGAACCAATAGCTCTTCTCATATTTTTAATCCACCTTATCTTAATCCAGTTTAAGTAACAAGGTGAGTATAACATATAGTTAACATAAAATAAATAGTTTTTTTTACCTTTAATAAATTCTTTAAAATTTTAACATATTTTTCATATTTGCTAACAATATTTGCATAACCTATTCCCTTATCCTTTAGGCTTTGGATTAAACAAAAGTGCAGATAAAAATGCAAACATTACCGCCACACTTATTCCTCCAGCAGAAGCTTTTAATCCTCCAGTAAATATGCCTAGAAAACCTATTTTATCAATTTCTTCTTTAACACCCTCGCTTAGAAGATATCCGAAGCCTGTAAGAGGAACTGTTGCACCTGCCCCTCCGAAAGCTACAATTTTTTCATATAAACCTAATCCACCTAAAATACAGCCTAAACATACATTAAATACCAATATTCTTCCAGATGTAAGCTTAGTTTTATCTACTAATATCTGACCAATTATGCAAATTATTCCACCTACAAAAAAAGCTTTAATATAATCCATTTTCTCACTCCCACTCTATGGCTACTGCATGAGCAATTGCTGGTATTGTTTCACCCTGTTGGCTACTGGTAGTACTCATTAATGCACCTGTAGGCACAAGCAGCATTTTTTTTATTTTTCCATGATTAATAAGTGTATTATAATATCCGCAAAATGTTGCCGCCGCACATCCGCATCCACTTCCGCCGCTATGTGTATCCTGTTTCTCTCTATCAAATATTTCTATTCCACAATCCGTAAGGTTTTCATCTAAAATATAGCCTTCATCCCTCAAAAGTTTTCTTAAAATAGTTCTTCCAATGTAACCTAAATCCCCTGTTGCTATAACATCATAATATTCAGGATCTCTCCCTGTATCTTGAAAATGTGCAGTTATTACCTGGCATGCCGCTGGTGCCATTGCCGCACCCATATTGGCTGCATCCTTAATGCCCATATCAACAATTTTACCTGTAGTTACGTGAGTTATTTTTGGCCCACTCCCTTCCTTTCCAATTACAACAGCTCCATGTCCTGTTACAGTCCAAGTAGCGGATGGTGGTCTTTGAGTGCCCATTTCCAAAGGAAACCTAAACTGTTTCTCTGCGGAACAAAAATGACTGCCTGCACCGCAAAGCACATTCTTTGCATAACCTCCGTCTACAGTCATTGCACCAAGGCTCATGGATTCACCCATTGTAGAACATGCACCAAAAAGTCCAAAAAACGGAATTTTAAATTCCCTTAAGCCAAATGTTGAGCCACAGCATTGGTTAAGCAAATCACCCGAAAAAACATAATCAATATCTTTTGTTTTTATTGAAGCTTTGTTTATTGCAAGTGCCATTGTTTCACGAACAAACTTGCTTTCTGCTTTTTCCCAACTTTCCTCTCCCCAATTTGCATCTTCAACAACTTTGTCAAAAAAGTTTGCTAAAGGCCCCTCACCCTCTTTTTTCCCAACAATTGCTGCAGAAGAAACTATAATAGGTGGGTTAGCAAACCTAATTGTCTGGTTTCCAATTTTCTTACTCATTTATATACCCCTTTCTATAAAAAAATATATAAATCCAACAACCATGGATGTTACAAGACCATACA
>JAQVIB010000171.1 GCA_028695945.1 Lachnospiraceae bacterium | reverse complement strand
CCAGCTGCTTCTGTTCTCACAAAAGAAACACACCATGCACCTAAAATTTTGGTTGGTATACACACAAGAATGAGCGGAGATATGTTGGAAAGTGCCCTTGTGGCAGGCATTTGCTCAGTTGGGGCACATGCGGTATTAGCAGGGGTTGTGCCAACACCAGCAGTTGCATATTTAGTACGAAAATACAATTTGGATGCAGGTGTGGTTATTTCCGCATCTCATAATCCTGTAGAATATAACGGAATTAAGTTTTTTAATAAAGAAGGCTACAAATTACGTGATGAACTTGAAAATGAAATTGAAGATATACTTTTTAATAAAATAGAAATTCTTCCACAGCCTATTGGCGGTAAAGTTGGTACAAAATCTATTTCAGAGGACGCAATTGAAGATTATATTCAGTTCTTAACAAAATCTTGCCCAATAAGGCTGGATGGAATTAAGGTAGCATTGGATTGCTCCAATGGGGCTGCATACAAGGCAGGACCAATTTCTATACTTAACCTTGGTGCTTCAATGTGCATAATCCATAATGAGCCTGACGGTATGAACATCAATAAAAATTGTGGCTCAACACACATGGAGGATTTAAAGAAGTTTGTTGTAGAAAACGGAGCAGATATTGGGTTTGCTTTTGATGGAGATGCGGACAGATGCCTTGCCGTTGATGAAAACGGTGAACTTATAGACGGTGACAAAATACTTGCCATTTGTGGGCTAGATATGAAAAATAACGGTATATTAAAAAACGATACCATTGTTGGCACAATTATGAGCAACCTTGGGTTTATTGTGATGGGTAAGGAAAATGGAATTAATATTGAACAGGCAAATGTTGGTGATAGATATGTTCTGGAAAAAATGATTGAAGGCAACTACAACATTGGCGGTGAGCAGTCTGGGCATATTATTTTTCTTGACCATAACACTACAGGTGACGGAATTCTTACAGCAATTAAGATGCTTACAGTTCTTAAAAAAAGCGGTAAGAAAGCGTCTGAGCTTGCAAGCGTTATGGAAGTTATGCCACAGGTGCTAGTTAATGCAAAAGTTAATAACCTTAGGAAAAATGACTATATGGAAGTTGAAGAGATTAAAACTGCTATAGATAAGCTTTCAGCAAAATTTGCAGATGAAGGTAGGGTTCTTATTAGAACATCTGGTACGGAACCTCTTGTAAGGGTTATGATAGAGGGAAAAGATATAGATTTAATGAATGAAGAAGCTAATAGGCTTGCAAGGCTTATTGAAGAAAAACTTCAGTAAATATTTAGGGGGAAAAACTATGTGCGGAATAGTTGGATATATAGGTTCTAAACAGGCACCTTCCATACTTATGGATGGTTTAAGTAAGTTGGAATACAGAGGTTACGATTCTGCTGGAATAGCAGTGCATGATGGTGTAAGAATAAACATGCTTAAGGCCCAAGGCAAGCTTGTTAACCTTGCAAAAAGGCTTGAGATGAATCCAGTAAAGGGTATGGCAGGCATTGGGCATACCAGATGGGCAACGCATGGTGCACCTAGCGATATTAATTCTCACCCACACATGAGTGAGGATAGAATAATTGCTGTTGTGCATAACGGCATTATAGAAAACTACATGGAAATAAAAGAGGAGCTTGGAGAAAAAGGATATCGTTTCGTTTCTGAAACTGATACGGAAACAGTTGCTCATCTTATGGATTATTATTATAAGCAAGGACACGGTTTTTTGGAAAGTGTATTTATGGTATTGGAGAGAATTGAAGGTGCATATGCCCTTGGTATTTTATGTAAAGACTATCCAGATACACTTATTGCAGCAAGAAAGAACTGCCCGCTTGTAATTGGTAAAGGTGATGGAGAGAACTTTATTGCGTCAGATATACCTGCAATTTTACATCATACAAGAGAAGTATATTTCCTAAATGACAATGAAGTTGCAGTAATTAAAAAAGACTCAATTGATATTTTTGACAGAGACAAAAACAAGGTAGGAAGAGATGTTTTCCATGTTAATTGGGATATTGATGCCGCAGAAAAAGGCGGTTACGACCACTTTATGCTTAAAGAGATTAATGAACAGCCTAAAATTGTTCAAGATGTTCTTTCAAGAAGAATGAAAGAGGATGAAACTGAAATAAATCTTGAAGGAATAAATCTTAAAAAAGAGGACTTGGACAATATTGATAGAATTTATATTGTTGCTTGTGGAACAGCGTATCATGCAGGTTTAGTAGGCAAGAATCTTATTGAGAAAATTGCAAGAATACCTGTAGTTGCAGATGTTGCTAGCGAGTTTAGGTATAAAGACCCAATTTTGGACGAAAGAACATTGCTTATTGTTGTGTCTCAAAGTGGCGAGACAGCAGATACTCTTGAAGCACTTAGAATTGCAAAACGAAATAAGGCTAGAGTTTTGGCCGTTGTTAACGCAGTTGGCAGTTCTATCGCTCGTGAAGCAGATGATGTTTTCTATATTCTGGCAGGACCTGAAATTTCTGTTGCATCAACAAAGGCATTCACAGCACAGGTAGTGGCTATGGAGCTTATTTGTTTACACATTGCTATGGAACAAGGGAAGATGACAAAGGAAGAATTTGCGGCTGTAAGAGATGAATTATATGATCTTCCTGGACGTATTGCTGAGGTGATACAAAAATGTGATACAGAGAGCAAGCTTGCCCAGAAATATATTCAAAGTAAAAATGTTTTCTACATTGGAAGAGGACTTGACTACTTGGTAAGCATGGAAGGGTCACTTAAGCTTAAAGAGATAGCATATCTGCACAGCGAGGCATATGCCGCAGGTGAGCTTAAACATGGGCCTATAGCTATGATTGAGGATAGTACACTTGTAATTGCAATGCTTACCCAAGAAGAACTTTTTGAGAAAACCTTATCCAACATTAAAGAGGTTAAGGCTAGAGGTGCGAAGGTGATTGCTATTGCGTTAAAAGGTAATGACAGCTTTAAAAGTGAAGTAGACGACGTTATTTACGTTCCACGCAGTGGATGGATGACAGCACCAATTATTGCAAATGTAACAACACAGTTGTTTGCATATTATGTTGCAAAAACCCTTGGCACAGATATTGACCAGCCAAGAAACCTTGCAAAATCTGTAACAGTTGAGTAAGCATTAAAATAATTGAAGTGTTTAGCATAGCAGATTTAAATTGTGAAGGCGGGATTCACTTCCGTAGAAACGCAAAAAAAGGCAGTGTTTTCAAGGCTTTAAGCCTAAAGTGAAAACACTGCCTTTTGACATATCAATAACTAAAACAAGCCGCCTTGCGACTTGTTTTAAAGCGTGTAGACATTGTCTACACGCTTATATTTAACCAAGAATATAAATTGTTACGTTACGTCTGCCCCAACTGAAGGCTTCATTTTTTGTTTCATAGCATAGGTCAATTTTGTTTCCTTTTATTGCACCACCACAGTCTTCAGCAATACCATAACCATAGCCTGGTATATAAAGCTGAGTTCCGTAAGGGATTACGCTTGGGTCAACGGCTATACTGCCTCGTTTAGCTACTGTACCAGTTGAAGTAATGCCACTACAGCCAGCATCGTATGGTGTATAGCCTGTAGCAGTTACGTTAAGGGCAGATTTATACTGATTTCCATCAATGCTATCTACCTTTTGAACAGGAACAGCTGTGCCTTTTTCAATAATTTTGTTTACAGGCTGTGCTACAATAACTTTGGATATATCTTCCGAGGAAACTAATTCAGTACCCTCATAAGTTTTCTTTATTGTTATTGTCGCTTCTCCTGTTATACCTTCAAGAATAACACGTTCTTCGCCTTTTAAAAGGCTGTCAGTTTCAACAATGTCTGTTTCAAAAGGAATTTCCTGCATTTCAGTTACAATGGTTTCTTTCAATGTTGTTATGTTTATGGTCATTTTTGAGCTTGTTTTAGTAGATTCAGTAATATCTTTCAAAGTGTAATTTGAACCGATATTATCTTTGTAGTCGGAAAGGACTTCGCCAACAGTCTGCTTGCTGGTATAAATCATTCTTGGTGAGCCGTCAATATTGAGAGTAATAGGAAATGCTCTTCTTATTTCAATACAATCGTCGGCGATTAATTTGTCGTTAAGGTCTTTAGAGATGTAGTCTTCATCTTTTAAGGTAATGCCAATTTCTGTCAACAAATCTCCTACTGTTTCGGTGGAAGTTGAGAATTTTTCGTCTAAATTAAGGTCTACAACCCTAACTGTCTTTTTGTCGCCGTTATAGGCGGATACTGTGCCTGTGCAGATAACAAGTGAGATTATTACCATTAACAGCACTCTTAATCGTTTTGTCATTTTTACCTCCTCGGACACTCGGTTATTTTAGTTTATGGTACAACTTCAATCTCAATACCGTTTTTATCCTATTAGTTTATTATTGACCATTTTTGTATGATTAATCATTAGCAGGAAAAAAGAATATACCATGTTAGATATATTCTTCATTAATCTTACGCATATTATTTTAACACATCTGTAACATTTATGCAACAAATCTTTAAAAATAAGACAGTTTGCATAAAATTTTGTTAATATTCAATGCAAATAGCTTAATATATCAAGAAAAGTTAAGTGGGTTATCTGAAGGTTCAACTAAAGTGACGTTTGGCCTTTGGTAAAAATCACAATAAAATGTGCAAAAAAAACGTATAATCATTTCAGTTAAACTTGTTCAAATTAACTAAAAACATAATTTCTGTTTAACTTTCTATTGAATATAGCTCTTTTGCATTTACTGTGGTTATATGTGCGACGTCATTGTGTGACATATTTTTTATCTCTGCAATTTTATCTACAACAAATT
>JAQVIB010000170.1 GCA_028695945.1 Lachnospiraceae bacterium | reverse complement strand
CCAGTTGGGGCCAGTAGAAGTATCGTAAAAGCATTTGAAGCAAAAACTGCTGTTGAAGATGGTGCTAAAGAAATTGATATGGTTATAAATATTGGTGCGGCCAAGGCTGGAAACATTGAATATGTTACAAAAGATATAGAAAGTGTAGTTGAAGCGGTGAAAGGTAAGGCTATTGTCAAAGTAATCATAGAATGCTGTTTGCTAAATGATGAAGAGAAAAAAGCATGCTGTATTGCGGCATTGAACGCTGGGGCAGATTTTGTAAAAACCTCTACGGGATTTAGCTTTGGTGGTGCAACTAGTACAGATGTTGCACTTATGAAAAGTGTTGTAGGTGAAAAGCTTAGAGTAAAAGCTGCTGGCGGTATACGTAATTATGCCACTGCCATCGAAATGATAAATGCAGGTGCTGACAGACTTGGTTCAAGTGCTAGTGTTGAAATTTTAGCTGAAAGCAAAAAAGCAAGTATTTAATGTGATGAAAATGAAATACATGAATGGTGTATACAAAATCTTGCAAAAATGTCCAAAGTACCTAGATTAGAGAGCGTTCAAAGAATGAGTAGTTGCCAAGAAAAGATTTTTATGATAGAATTCAACAAAATATCGGAGAATTAATTTTATGCATATTAATTCTATTTTTTGGGAACAGTTGTTAAAGTAGTAAATGTGTATAGAAAATGCTTTCGATTAGATTAAAATTTGGTGAAAAATTTAAGAAAAAATGCACGATTTTTATTAAAAAAAACTTGCCAAATGGAACCATGTGATGTATAATCTTTATTGTTGTGACATAGAGCGATGAAGTGGAGGTTGCCGCAGAACTTGTGCGGGTGTTCCACGGAGCGATGTCCAGTTCATGAAACCGGGCGACAAGGTCACTGTACTGAATATTGGGAAAAAGGATTACAAAGTGTAATTCTGTGTGTGCGTATTGTTACGGATACACCCGGATAAGTGTGCAGTCACCACTTGTCGTGCTGAAACAAAAGTACGAAAAGGAGGGGACTTTTTTTATGGCAAATCAGAAAATCAGAATCAGTCTTAAAGCTTATGATCACAAATTAATCGATCAGTCAGCTGCGCAGCTTATTGAAACTGCAAAGAAAACAGGAGCTCAGATTAGTGGACCAATTCCACTTCCTACTAAGAAGGAAGTAGTTACTATCCTTAGAGCTGTGCATAAGTACAAAGATTCCAGAGAGCAGTTTGAAATGAGAACTCATAAGAGACTGATTGACATCTTAATGCCTACACCAAAGACTGTTGATGCTATTAGCAGACTTGATTTACCAGCAGGCGTAGATATCACATTAAAAATTATGTAATTAACCCAAATTGGTTTGTATAAGGGAAACGTATACGCAACTTATATTAAACTAGTATGATTACCTTTTTAAATGATTAAATCATAAAAGGCAATCCGCTGTAGAAACTTAGGAGGTGCGGAAAAATGAAAAAAGCTATTATAGCTAAAAAAATCGGAATGACTCAGGTATTCAGTGAATCTGGCAACCTTGTTCCTGTAACAGTTCTTGAAGCTGGCCCTTGTGTGGTTATTCAGAAAAAGACAGTAGAAAATGATGGTTATTCAGCTGTTCAGGTTGGATTTTCCGAAAAAAGAACTAAACTTGTTAATAAACCTGAAGCAGGTCACTTTGCAAAAGCAGGTGTAACAGCTAAGAAATTTATTAAAGAGTTTAAGCTTGAAAATTCAGACAGCTACGAAATCGGTTCTGAAATTAAAGCAGATGTATTTGAAGCGGGCGACAAAATTGATGCTAGCGGTACATCAAAAGGTAAAGGTTTCCAGGGTGCTATTAAAAGACATGGACAGCACAGAGGGCCTATGGCTCACGGTTCTAAGTACCACAGAGCACTTGGTTCATTATCATCAGGTACAACACCAGGTAGAGTTAAAAAAGGAAAGAAAATGCCAGGACACATGGGTGCTGTTAAAATAACAATTCAGAACCTTGAAGTTGTAAGTGTTGATGCAGAAAAGAATCTTGTTTTGGTTAAAGGTGCAGTACCAGGACCAAAGGGTTCAGTGTTAGTAATAAGAGATAGCGTAAAGGCATAATTAAACTTTACGAAAGGAGGAATTACACATGGCAAACGTTAAAGTATACAACATGAGCGGAGCTGAGGTTGGTACAATTGATCTCAACGACGATATTTTTGGTATAGAAGCAAGTGAACATGCAATGCATATGGCAGTTGTTCGGTATCTTGCTAACCAGAGACAGGGCACACAGAGTGCAAAAACTCGTGCTGAAGTAAGAGGCGGCGGAAGAAAACCTTGGAAACAGAAGGGAACTGGTCGTGCTAGACAGGGTTCTACTCGTTCACCACAGTGGACAGGCGGTGGCGTTGTTTTTGCACCAAAGCCAAGAGATTATTCTTTCAAACTTAATAAAAAGTTTAAAAGACTTGCTCTTAAATCTGCTCTTTCAACAAAATGCGTTGAAGAAAAAATTATCGTTCTTGACGAACTTTCATTAACAGAAGTTAAGACAAAAGAAATGGTTAAAGTACTTGCAAGCATTAATGCAGGTAAAGCTCTTATCGTTATGGACGGAAGCAATACAAACGTAATGCTTTCAGCTAGAAATATTCCAGATGTTAAGACAGCAGCTGTTAACACAATAAATGTGTATGATTTATTAAAGTACAACACTTTAGTTATGACTAAAGGGGCTGTAGCAAAGATTGAGGAGGTGTACGCATAATGGCAGATTTAAAATATTATGACGTTATACTGAAACCCGTTATTACTGAAGCAAGTATGGCTATTTTGGAAGACAAGAAATATACTTTCTTAGTACATCCAAAGGCTACTAAAATTCAGATTAAGGAAGCTGTTGAAAAAATGTTTGACGGAGCAAAAGTTGCTTCTGTTAACACAATGAATTACGACGGCAAACCAAAAAGAAGAGGTAATATCTGGGGCAAAACTGCTGCTAAAAAGAAAGCTATTGTTAAGCTTACAGCAGAAAGCAAAGATATTGAAGTATTCCAGGGTATGTAATTAAAACCATTGAAACTATAGTTGGAAAAGAAACACACGGAAACGTGTAGATCATTGTTAGAATTGAAAGGAGTGGAGAAGATGGGCATCAAGAGATATAAGCCTTATACACCTTCCAGAAGACACATGAGCGTGTCTACATTCGAGGAAATTACAAAATCAACTCCTGAAAAATCCTTAGTTGTTCATATTAAGAAAAATTCAGGAAGAAATAATCAGGGTAAATTAACAGTTCGTCACAAAGGTGGCGGAGCTAAAATTAAGTACAGAATCATTGACTTCAAGAGAAATAAAGACAACGTACCTGCAAAGGTTACATCAATTGAATACGATCCAAACAGAACAGCTAATATCGCTCTTATCTGTTATGCAGATGGTACAAAGAGCTACATCTTAGCACCTGTTGGTCTTACTGTAGGCGACACAATTATGAATGGTGCTGAAGCTGAAGTTCGTACAGGAAATGCTCTTCCAATGAGATTTATTCCTGTAGGTGCAAGTATTCACAACATTGCAATGAAGCCAGGCAAGGGCGGTCAGCTTGTTCGTTCAGCAGGTAACGTAGCTCAGCTTATGGCTAAAGAAGGCAAGTATGCAACAGTTAAACTTCCTTCAGGCGAAATGAGATTACTTCCTATTGACTGTAGAGCAACTATTGGTCAGGTTGGTAATATTGACCATGAACTTGTTAAAATTGGTAAAGCGGGAAGAAAACGTCACATGGGTATTAGGCCAACTGTAAGAGGTTCTGTAATGAACCCTAATGACCATCCTCACGGTGGTGGTGAAGGTAGAGCGCCTATCGGTCGTCCATCTCCAATGACACCTTGGGGCAAGCCAGCACTCGGTTACAAAACTAGAAAGAAACACAAGGCTTCTAGTAAATACATCATTCGTGGTAGAGATTAATAAAGAAGCTTGTTAATTCGTTAAGAAATAAAAGGAGGATTAAAACATGAGCAGATCACTCAAAAAGGGGCCGTTCGCTGATGAGCATCTCTTAAAAAAGATTGATGCTTTGAACGCAGCTGGTGAAAAGACAGTTGTTAAAACATGGTCTCGTCGTTCAACAATTTTCCCTGATATGATTGGTCACACTATCGCAGTTCATGACGGAAGAAAACATGTTCCTGTATACGTTACAGAAGACATGGTTGGTCATAAACTTGGAGAGTTTGCCTTAACTAGAACATATAGAGGACACGGCAAGGACGCAGAGAAAAAGTCAAAAGTAAGATAATTTTAGTTTGGAAGGAGGTTTGCTTGTCATGGCAAAGGGACATAGAAGCCAAATAAAGAAAGAAAGAAACATTGAAACAAAAGATAAAAGACCACAGGCAACTGCAAAATACGTTGGAATTCCTGCTTCTAAAGCTAAAATAGTTTTAGACCAGATTAAGGGTAAAGACGTTGTAACAGCAGCAGCTTTGCTTAATTATAACCCAAGAATTGCAGCTGAAATTATTGGTAAGGTATTAAAATCAGCAGTAGCAAACGCAGAAAACAATTTAGGTATGGATGTCAGCAAATTATATGTTGAAGAAGTAATTGCAGGACAGGGTCCTACAATGAAAAGAATTCGCCCAAGAGCACAGGGTAGAGCATATAGAATACTGAAAAAGTCAAGTCATATATCCATAATCCTCAATGAGAGATAAGGAGGTTAACAATGGGACAGAAAGTAAATCCACATGGCTTAAGAGTTGGCATTATCAAAGATTGGGATACTAAATGGTACGCTGAAAAAGATTTTGCTAATTACTTAGTTGAAGATGTTAAAATTA
>JAQVIB010000169.1 GCA_028695945.1 Lachnospiraceae bacterium | reverse complement strand
ATATGGTTGTTTCAATTTCAAAAAATCTTAAAAAAGTTCTGCCAAATGCAAAAATTATTTGCGGCGGTCCTGAAGTTTCTTATGAAAGCGAAGATTTTCTTTTAAACAATCCAGACATAGATATTGTAATACGAGGTGAAGGTGAAAAGACTTTTAGTGAACTTTGCCATGCCCTTGTGGAAAATAATCCTTGGAACAAGATAAATGGGTTAACTTTCCGAAACAGTGATGAAATTGTTTCAACACCGCCTCAGCTGCCACTTTCAATGGACGAGCTTCCTTTTGTATATTCTGATTTTTCAGACTTACAGCACCGTATTATTTATTACGAAACACAGCGTGGTTGCCCGTATAACTGCCAATTTTGTCTTTCCTCTGTGGAAAAAGGTGTGCGTTTTCTTTCACTTGAAAAGGTATTCACTCATTTAGACTTTTTCTTGAAAAATAAAGTAAAGCAGGTTAAATTTGTAGATAGAACCTTCAATTGCAATAAGGCACACTCCACAGCAATATGGCAATATTTAATTGATAACGATAATGGTGTAACAAATTTCCATATGGAAATTGAAGCACATATTATGGAGGACGATACAATTAATTTGCTAAGCCATGCCCGAGAAGGACTTTTTCAGTTTGAAATTGGTATTCAGTCAACAAATATTGATACCCTAACAGCTGTAAAACGTAATCCCGATTTTGATTTCCTTAAAGAAAGAATTGAAAAAATTAAGGCGCTAAAAAATATCCATATTCATTTAGACTTAATTGCTGGCTTACCACACGAAAGTTACAGTTCTTTCCGAAAATCATTTAATGATGTTTATGCACTTTGTGCCGATCAACTTCAACTTGGATTTTTGAAAGTGTTAAAAGGCTCAGGACTTCGTTCCGATTCTGAAAAGTTCGGAATCATAAGCCGACATCAGTCTCCTTATGAGGTACTTTTTACAAAGGATATTTCTTTTGAAGAAATGTTAAGGCTGAAAGCCATAGAAGATATTGTGGAAACCTACTATAATTCAGGTAAAGCACTTAACACAGCAAAATACACGGCAATGCTGTTTGACACTCCTTTCGATTTTTACGAAACATTTTCAATTTATTGGGAAAATAATAATCACCACAGGGTAAATCATAATAAACAAGAGCTTTATACAATTTTTTATCAGTTTTGTAAGGAAAACAACTTTACAAAATCTAAAATTGAAACAATCAAAGAGCTTTTAAAATTTGATATGCTTTTATGTGATAACGTTAACTCTTTACCAAATTGGGTAAATGTAAATGAAAGTGGTGAATTTAAACAATCAAAACGCAAATTCTTTAATACACCTGAAAATGTAGAGAAATACTTACCAAACCTTAGAACATTCACTCCTGCACAGCTTTCAAGAATGTGCCGAATTGAATTTTTTAGCTGTAATCCCCAAAATGTCGATGGTGATGAAAAAGCCGTAGCCTTGCTTTTCAATTATTATTTGCGAGATTTTTCATCAAACCACGCTTTTACAATCAGAATAGAGGTGTAGCATGAGAAAAAAAGAACAGGTTGAACAAGTTTTATCTCTTTTACAGGAAAATTATGGACCTACGAAATGTTATTTAGACCATGAAACCCCATGGCAATTGCTTATTGCAACAATATTAAGTGCACAATGTACCGATGACCGGGTTAATATTGTTACAAAAGATTTATTTAAAAAATTCCCGTCAGTAAAAGCATTTGCAGAGGCAGATATTTTGGATATGGAGGAAGCCATTCGTTCCACAGGCTTTTACCATAATAAAGCCAAAAACATAATTTCCTGTTGCCAAACTCTTTTATCAGAATATAACGGTGAAGTTCCACAGAAAATTGAAGAATTAACCAAGCTAGCTGGCGTAGGAAGAAAAACTGCCAATGTAATCCGTGGAAATATCTATGGCATCCCAAGCATAGTAGTAGATACACATGTTAAACGAATATCCAATATGCTTGGTTTTACTTCTTCACAAGATCCTGTTAAAATTGAATTTGAACTTATGAAAATTTTACCACAAGACCACTGGATAAGTTATAATACGCAAGTAATTGCTCATGGAAGAAAAATTTGCATAGCACGACGACCTCAGTGCCAAATATGCTTTTTAACCCATCTTTGCAACTACTATAAAAAGAACTTAAAATAATCAAAAAAAGCGGCACAGCTTTATACTGTGCCGCTCCTCTTTTATTGCCTAGAACCTTTAGAGTAATGGGTTTACTTTTCTGCCATACTTCGCTCCTGGGCCTCTATCATTTTTTTCACCATATATCCGCCCACGTAACCATTCTGTGCTGATGTTAAGTCTCCATTGTATCCTTTTTTAAGAGGAACACCAATTTCGTCTGCAACCTCATACTTAAATTGTTCTAACGCTGCCATAGCCTCTGGAACAGCCTTTCTGTTTTTTGATGACATAATAGCTACACCTCCACTAAGCATTTTTTGTTTGCGGTTTTTCTTCCGCAATTATATTATCTGCAAAAATAATATATAAATCCATGTACATATTGGTTCTTTTGTATTAATATTCAAAAAAATATCCACCTAAACTAATAGTCCGGGTGGATATTTTTTATATTGCAAGGCTTATTATAAGGGCCGTGTTAACTTTGCTCATTATTTCCTCGTCCAAATGTGATACTTTTTCTCTAAGCCTTTTTTTATCAATAGTTCTAATTTGTTCAAGCAATACAACCGAATCCTTAACTAAGGTATATCTGCTGGCATCAATTTCTATGTGCGTAGGCAGCTTCGCCTTGTTTATCTGGCTTGTAATAGCAGCACAAATAACTGTAGGGCTATACTTATTGCCAATGTCGTTTTGCACAATAAGTACTGGTCTAATTCCACCCTGTTCAGAGCCAATAACCGGGCTCAAATCGGCATAAAATATGTCACCTCGTTTTACAACCACGTCAAATCACACCCCACTATACAAATATGAATAGTAATATTTAAGTGTGATACCAGTCTGCCTTGTTCAAAAAAATAATATGTACGCTTGTTTTATCACACCTAAGGTCTACTTAAAGTATTACCTTAAACCTTAGGCTATATACATTAAACACAAAACATGATTTTAAAATTTTTAACTATTGGTATTTAGTTTAACAACCCTCACCCAATAAATGGTTAACAACCTTAACTACGTTGCCATTTTTTTTGTAAACACGTGGCACTCGCTTATCCACCATACAAACCACCTCGTAGTTAATTGTTCCAATTAATTTTGCAATTTCGTCGGCACTTATTTCTTCATTAGCCATTTTGCCCATAAGCACAACTTCATCTTCTATATTAACACCATCAATTTCTGTTATGTCTACCATGCATTGGTCCATACAAATTCTTCCAACAATAGGAGCCTTTTGTCCATGTATAATTACAAAGCCTCTGTTACTAAGAAGTCTGGAAAATCCATCGGCATATCCAACAGGCAGTGTAGCAATTTTTCTTCTTCTTTTTGCAAAATATGTACGACCATAGCCAATGGAAGTTGATTCATCAACATCTTTAATAAATGAAACCTGTGTCTTTAAACACATTGCGGGTTTAAGTGAAAGGTTTTCTTTAATAACTTCATCCGATGGATACATACCATAAAGAATAATACCTGGTCGCACCATATCAAAAAATAGGTCATTAAAATCCATTATTCCAGCACTGTTTGCACAATGTTTATTAGGTATAGATATACCGCATTTTTCAAGTTCGTCAATCATGTAAAGGAATTTTTCTTTTTGCACTGAGGTAAATGTCTTGTCCGCGCAGTCACTTATAGCAAAATGTGTAAACATACCGTCAATTTTAATTCTGTCCAGTTGGGCTATCTTCACTATATCTTCAACTGATTGCTGGCACGGAAAAAATCCAAGTCTACCCATGCCAGTATCAATTTTAATATGAATTTTAACCGTTTTATGCTGCTTCACTGCCTCCGTGGATACTGCCTCTGCTTCAGAGAATGAAGAAATTGTTTGAATTATGTCGTATTTCACTAGTTCCTGGGCACAGTGAGCAGGCGTAAAACCAAGTATTAGAATACCCTCTTTAATACCATTTTTTCTAAGATGTATAGCTTCATCTAACAGTGCTACTGAAAACATCTCAACACCGTTTTTTCTAAGAACCTCTGCCACCTCTAAAGCCCCGTGACCATACCCATCCGCTTTAATTGTATCAAGTATTTTTGTGCCGTCAGGTACTCTTTTTCTTATACTTTTTATGTTATAATCAATAGCATCCAAATCAATTTCTGCTACAGTTCTTCTGTAACTCATCTTATGTCCATCTCCATTTTATTGCGGAATTTGAAAGGTGTTTTCATCAAATTCCACATCATATTCAAATTCATCATAAGTTGTTATATATCGTTCATTTCCATCAGAATCGTAAATTATCATTTGCACCGGAAGCAATGTTTCATTGTCTATCCAAAGCTTTTCAGTTGCGGTATACTTGTAATCCCCAGGTATGATGGCCTCTAGCACTGTACATCTACCCTCTTCAAGCTTAGCTGTTTCTACCATAACACCCTCGCTTTGCAAGTAATTCTTTACAAATTGACCTAAGAATAGTTCATTTCTGGCTTGGTTTTCCTCTACTTCAACAGCAACCTTACTTCCAAGCTTAGGGTTGTATTGACAAACTGTTTTGCCATCATACACAGTGTAATTCCCAGCTATCTCGGCTGGTGAAGTCATTTCCAGCCTATATTCTCCAGTTGTTTTGTAATACTGCTTTGTTCCATAAGTGTTTTCGCCTTTGTTGGATATTCTTGTAACATTTGCT
>JAQVIB010000168.1 GCA_028695945.1 Lachnospiraceae bacterium | reverse complement strand
CATTATTTTGTTAAAAAGTTCTGGTGAATTCTCATAATTAAGCTTAGGATGGTTTGGAAATCCCCACCAACCCTCATAATTTTCAGGCCATGTCCCTTCTTCCCTCCATACAAAGTAATCCCTATATGGACTGTTTTTATCTACAAATGCACCTTTTTCATATTTCTCCTCTTTGCAGTAGAAACCTTCTCTGTCCATCCATTTATTAAATGCACCACAATGATTAAAAACTCCATCCAAAATAACCTTCATGCCAAGACGATGGGCTTTGCGTACAAGTTCAATAAAAACTTCGTCTGAAACCATAAGATTTTTTGCATCTGTAGTTCGTTTTGCATACATGGTGGCATTTTCGTTAGATTTATCCTTTTCATCAACCAAACTTCCGCCATCATTAACTATTCTACCAATATGTGGGTCTATGTGGTCGTAATCCTGTATATCATATTTGTGATTGCTGGGTGATACAAAAATAGGATTAAAATAAATTGCGTCAACCCCAAGATTTTTAAGATATTCCAGCTTGTCTATAACGCCCTGCAAATCTCCTCCATAAAAATTACCAACATCATCAGCATCTGGTGCTTTATACCAATCCTCAACAAACTTTACTGGTTCATTTAGATATATATATTCGTTAGTTTTAACATTGTTTTTTTTGTCACCATCAAAAAATCTATCAACATAAATTTGGTACATAATACTTCCCCTGCTCCAAAGCGGGGTTTTAAAATCCCTTGTAATAATAAAATCTGCATGACGCTGGGGATCATGGCTTAGCCCTACCTTAGAGTAATAGCATACCCTTTCACCACGAGAAAGTTTGTAATAATACCTTATTGTTTTTGAGCTTGGAGGGAAAAACGCCCCATAGTAGTCAAATCTCTCATCTGACTCCATTTTTTGTGCAGCTAGTAAACCCTCATCCCAAATAATGGTTATTTCGTCCACATCGTCTTTTAAGGTACGTATTTTAACCGTAACCTTATCCCTCCATGTAGGTTCTATAGGATATCTGTAAGCAGATGTTTCATCGCTGAACACTGCCCACTTATTTAATTTTTTTTCTTTAATTAAGTTTATATTCAAAATTCTCTACCACTTTCTGAAATATTAATTCCATTTCTAAAACAAGTATATTATCCAATTTAGCTGCATGTCAATGAAAATTATCATATATTTCCAGTATACCTATTTTCTGTGTTTTTTATACAACGGAAAAAGACAGTCCGCCGAAAGACTGTCTTTTTTCACAAAGAGAAGGTATTTCTTATTGGGATGCAGCAAAGCTACATCGTGAAAATATTGGGGAATTTTCACTTTATTAATTATATCATACTGTTAAAATTATGTCCATAGAATATGAATATTTTTTAACAAACATTTTCTTTAACTGCTATAATTTTCCAATGTGCGTGCCAGTGCCTCGTCACCCACAATTTTAATCCCTTGGTTTAAACGAATTTTTTCATCTTCACTTAATCCATCCACAGATATACCTGTAATTTCCTTTAGGCTTACACCGTCTTGTTCCTCTTCATAATAAACTGCAACATATCCGTCTTTTTGACCTACAACATATCTCTGTTGGCTCTCTCCTTCAATGGTCTTACGTAAAACAACCTCTTTTGGCGAAAAAGAAACTATGTCCCAAGCGGTGTAATATTTAGATACATCACTTAACGTTAAGTCTAACATAAAATATGGTGGTACATCTTCTTGAACTTCTGTTACACCATCTTCAGTGTAGTAGTATTGATAAACCATTTTAGTAGATGGGGTAATCTTTTCTTCTACCACCGATGTAGGTTTATATTTATATTCATGCTCTTGTGTCACTGCCGCTTTTTGCTGTTCATCGCCCTGCTCTGTACCTTTTCCATACTTAGCCACAGAATACGCATAGCCCATTCCTGCACCTATAAATCCGCAAAAAATTGCAAATGCCACAAAACCCAGTGCCTTTCTGTTTTTCACACCCAACACACCTTTCCTTTTTTATGTAGCATTAACAACTTTTCCATTTTTTATACAAAAAAAGGACAATCCCTTATGTTATAAACATTGGGTATTGTCCTTTTTCAATATAATATTTGCATATTTAATCCATTATAATAATTTAAGCTTTTCGAATATAACAATCAGTTTCTTACCGCCTGGCACTACTCCAAGATCATCCCTTGTAATTCCCTTTATAATAAGCATTACAAAACCATAAACAACAATGCTTACAATAATTGCAAACAACGTAGCTATTGTGTTACCAGCCTTCAATGCAAAAATACCTTTGTATGAAAAATAGCACGCAAGACCCATTGCCATAGCCGAAACTGTTGGTTTAACAAGTGCACCATTAAGGTCTGGCGTAAACCTTGTTGCCTTTATAAGTGCCCTAAGGTTAAGTGAAGATGCTACCATATAGCACGCAATTGTGGAAATTACAGCACCTTTAACGTTTATAACAGGAATTACTATAAGTATATAATTAAGTATTATTTTAACAACCGCACCACAAGCGGCATTAATTGCTGGTGTTTTAACCTTGCCTATTCCTTGCAATGTTCCCGTAACAATTTGGCTTAAAGCAAGAAAAATAATGGATATAGAGCCTATTGCCAACAAATCTCCACCATCAGGCATTGTTGGAAAAAGCATTAAAAGTATTTGGTGAGCCAAAACACCCATGCCCACTGCCGCTGGAATAGAAATAACCATTGCAATTTTTATTGCCATATTAATTTTCCGCTGAACCGCCGCCTTATCTTTAAGTGCCATAGATGCGGCAATATTAGGCACAGCGGCCGTAGCCATAGCTGTTGATATTGCAACTGGAAGGGTTGTAAGTACCACATACTTTCCTTGAAGCTGTCCGTACAAAACTGTAGCTTCCTCTTCAGAAAATGCTCCTGAAACCAAAAGCCTGTCCATAACCATACTCATATCTGCAAGGTTTGTTATGGAATAAATAGCAGTACCTATTATAATTGGTACAGCAGTGCAAAACAGAATCTTACCTATTTCCTTTGAACTTTCTTCTTTATAGTCCACCGATGGTGCGTTAAGCTTTCGCTTTATTTTCGGCTTCATTAAAAAGTATGTTGCCAAAACTACTAATAAACCTGCAAAAGCACCTATGCCTGTACCAGCAGTACCTCCTGCAGCACCAAGAGCAACACTTTTTTTAACCAGTATCCAAGCTAAAAGTACGCTGAATATAGCATTAAATAACTGCTCAACAATTTGAGATACAGCCGTAGGCACCATGTTGTTCATACCTTGAAAATACCCACGAAAAACAGACATAATTCCAACAATAAATATTGTTGGTGCTAATGTTAGCAATGTGTAGTATGCATCTGGTATTTTACAAACATTAACCGCAATTATTTTTGCAAATATCAGCAAAAGTACCATAAACAAAAAACTTATTCCGCCAGACCAAGCAAGGGATACTAAAAACACCTTATGTGCATTTCTATATTCCTTCATAGCAAGTCTTTCTGAAACCATTTTGCCAATTGCGGCTGGCAGACCTGCCGAAGACAGTATAAGCAAAAGGTTATAAACCTGATACCCTGCACCGTAAATAGCATTGCCTGCGTTACCAATAAGTGCTGACATTGGCAGTCTATATAAGAAACCTATAAATCTAACTATCATTCCTGCCGAAGCCAAAATTGCCGCCTGTTTAAGAAATGAACTGCTTTTTCTTTTTTCCGACATATTACTGCACCTCAAAAAAATAAACAAATGGGGTGATTACAATGGCATGTTGTTAAGAAAATGCCAAATAACTTGGCTTTTTCCTAAGCACTACCTAAATCACCCCATTAAACATTTACAACGAATTACTTCTGTTTATTCTAACCACGATTTCTTGCTTTCTTTCTTCCCTGTGAATCAAGAATTCTCTTTCTCATTCTAAGGCTTACAGGTGTTACCTCTACAAGCTCATCATCAGCAATAAACTCGAGACACTGCTCAAGGCTCATATTGATGTGTGTTGTAAGCTTAAGTGAGTCGTCTGCACCTGAAGAACGCATGTTGGAAAGCTGTTTCTTTTTACAAACGTTAACTTCCATGTCGTCATTTCTTGCATTACGTCCAACAACCATACCTGCATAAACCTTAACACCGGCAGGAATAAATAAATCCCCACGTTCCTGTGCATTAAATAAACCGTAAGCTACAGCGTCACCGCTTTCAAAAGCAATAAGTGAACCCTGTGCACGTTTAGGAATTTCACCTCTGTATGGCTCATAACCGTCAAAAAGTGAATTAAGAATACCGTTACCCTTTGTGTCTGTAAGCATTTCATTTCTGTAACCAATAAGACCTCTTGCAGGGATAGAGAACTGTAGACGTGTATAACCACCATTTGATGGGTGCATATCTGTCATTTCACCTTTACGGCTGCCAAGCTTTTCAATAACACTGCCTACAAATTCTTCTGGCACGTCAATGGTTACAATTTCCATTGGCTCATATTTCTGTCCGTCAATATCCTTATATAAAACCTCTGGCTTAGCTACCTGGAATTCATAACCTTCTCTTCTCATAGTTTCAATAAGAATTGAAAGATGAAGCTCTCCACGGCCTGACACCTTAAAGGTTTCTGGTGTTTCAGTATCTTCAACACGTAAACTTACGTCTGTGTTAAGCTCTTTGTAAAGACGTTCTCTTAAATGTCTTGATGTAACAAATTTACCTTCTGTACCTGCAAATGGACTATCATTTACAGAGAAGAACATAGACAGAGTAGGCTCTGAAATTTTAACAAAAGGAAGTGCCTCTGGGTTCTGTGATGAACAAATTGTATCACCAATACGAAT
>JAQVIB010000167.1 GCA_028695945.1 Lachnospiraceae bacterium | reverse complement strand
GCTCAAACTTCAGAAGGCAGTTGGATAAAGCTTTGGGGCTATGACCAGAACAAGTTAGAGGAAAAACGTCATATAAACCTTGATGACCTTGACGAAGTTGCTCCAAACCATCCTGTTCAATGTATGCGTGCATGTGGACATATTGGAGTTTACAACACATTAGGTCTTTCCGCAGGAGGCATAAATAATCCAGAGGATGCCAACAAGTTTGGCAAGGACGAAGTTGTGGTTGAAAATGGAAAGCTTATTGGAATGACAAAGGATTTGACAAATTTTTTCCTATGGAGCAAGGTAAAATACACAGAAGAGGAAATGTGGACGGCGTTGAAGCGAAGCAATGACCTTTTACTTGAAAGCGGAGTAACTTCCATTCATGACCCTGGTGAGTGCGATGGTCCATCTTACAGAATTATGTACAAGGCGGATAAAACTGGAGCGTTTAAGCCACGTCAGTTTATGATGCTTCACTCAATTTTCGGTAAACCTTTTTCTCTTGAAGACAATGAACGTTTTATTGAAAACGGATTCCACACAGGTTTAGGTGACGAAAAATTTAGAATAGGAACTTGCAAGTTTATGATAGACGGCGGAACCAGTGGCCCAAGCTGTGCAACAAGACAGCCATATAGCCACGACCCTTCTTCGACAGGAATACTTGCTTGGGAACGAGAGGAAACTGCAAAATATATTGAATACATAAATGACCACGATTGTCAGGCTACCGCCCATGCCGTTGGAGATTTGGCAGTAGAATATATGGTGGAGGGTTATGAAAGGGCTCTTGCAAAGCACCCACGCAAGGCAGAAGAACACAGGCACAGAATTGAGCATTGTGCCATAACCGATGATGATTTGGTTAACAGAATGGCAAAAATAGGGATTATTCCTGTTTCTAACACGCATTTTATGACCATTAACGGCAGTTATTGGTTGTGATGCACCTACTGCAACACAGGAAGTTACCCGTGGACTTGACGGTGCTGTAAACAGAATAGACAGAAAAACAGGAAAAGTTTGTGGTGCAAGCCAAAAAATTTCCATGTTGGAAGCAACTCGCTGTTACACCTTAAACGGTGCATATGCCAGTTTTGAAGATGACATAAAGGGAAGCATTGAAGTTGGAAAGCTTGCAGATTTAGTTGTATTTAATGAGGATATTTTGGAAATTGACCCTGTTAACATAGTAAACAGCAAAATAGACTACACAATGATAGATTGGGAAATTTGTTATCAGCGTGAAAAATAAAAACTGGAGGGATTGTTTATGCAAAAAATGAGTTACAAAGAAAAATTTGTTCAAATGAACAAAGAAGCAAAAGCAACGTGGATTGTTGCGGCAATTATAATTGCCTTTTGGTGGATTACAGGCTTCGGTATTTATGGAGCAACTGGTGCAACAACAACAATTTTAGGTATGCCTGCTTGGTTTATGGTAAGTTGTTTTGGCTCATGGTTTTTATCAATTGGGTTAGTGTGGTTTCTTATTACTAAGGTGTTTGTTAATTTTGACCTTGAAGATGAGGCACCTATGACAGATGTTTCAAGCAAAGAACATAAGGAGGTAATGTAGAATGAACGGATTTTTAATCCTCGTACCTGTATTTATATTCTTTATTATCCTTATTGGTTTAGGGTTCTATATTCAAAAAACCTCTGCCGATGCCAGAGGAGAAAATTATTCCAAGGACTACTTTATTGGTGGAAGAAGCCTTGGAGGTTTTGTGCTTGCTATGACATTAGTTGCTACATACAGTTCTGTAAGTTCATTTTTAAGCGGCCCCGGTGTTGCTTGGCAAAAAGGATTTGGATGGGTTTATTATGCATCAACACAGGTAGTTGCCGCATTCCTTGTACTTGGCGTACTTGGCAAAAAGATGGCAGTTATAGGAAGAAAAACGGATTCTGTAACTGTTGTAGATGTTATTAGACAACGATATCAGTCCAATTTACTTGCAAATATATCAGCTGTTGTAATTATTGTTTTCTTTACAACAACTATGCTTGGTCAGTTTATAGGTGGAGCACAGATTTTTTCAGCCGTTACAGGTTTAAGCTATGTGCATGGACTTATATTTTTTGCATTTGTAGTTGTACTTTACACAACAGTTGGAGGTTTTAATGCAGTTGCTATTACAGATACGGCTTGTGCCATAGTTATGCTTATTGGTATGTTCTGCCTTGGTTATGCAATTATATCAAAGGGTGGCGGTATTGAAAATATTATGGCTACCATTACAGAGGCATCAAATACAGCAGTTGCTACGGGCGAGGGCTTCAATATGCTTAGCCCAACAGCGGAAAAAGCCGGTGTTGCGTCAATTCCTGTTCAGCTTTTTATTACACAATGGATGCTTTGCGGTGTTTGTACAATTGGTCTTCCACAGTCCAACGTTCGTTGTTTAAGCTACAAAGATACAAATTCTGTGCATAAGGCAATGCTTTACGGCACAATAGTTGTTGGTGCAATGATGGTAGGTATGCATATGCTTGGTGTTTTATCAAGAGGTGTATTGCTTCAAATAGAGACTGGTGCCTCAACAGATACAGTGGTGCCTGCATTAATTTCTCAGTATATGCACCCATTTTTAGCAGGTCTTACAATTATTGGACCTCTTGCCGCTACAATGTCAACTATTTCTTCATTGCTTATTGCTGGTTCTTCTGCAATTGTAAAGGACATTTATATGCACTCCAAAGAAGAAAAAGGCGAAGCTATTGACCAGAAAAAGGTTGGTAAAATTTCCATTAGTGTTACAGCAATTATGGGTATTGTTGCTGTACTTTTGGCTGTTAATCCACCTGACATTATTGTTTGGATTAACATGTTTGCTTTTGGTGGTTTACAGACAGCATTCTTCTGGACAATGTTACTTGGTTTGTTCTGGAAAAAAGCAAATGCAACAGGTGCAATTTGGGGTATGGTAGGCGGTCTTGCGGCTTATTGCATAACAATGGCGTTAAAAATTAAGATTGGTACTTTCCACAACATACTTATTGGTGTTGGATGTGCTTTTATCCTTTTTATAATAGGTTCGTACGTTGGAAAGCCTGTAGATGATAAGGTTGGAAAGCTTTTCTTCCCAGAAAAATACTAGACAACTAAAAGAAAAAACCTTGGGCGTTGCCCAAACCTACTTGCTTTTTGAAAAAAGCAAGACCAAAAACTCTATTAAAACCGCATATTTATGCGGTTTTAGAGGGGTCAAGGTAGCAATGGCAAAGACATGCCATCTGTCCTATGGACAGCTTTGCGTAGCAAAGGGCTGAAAGGGAACCCTTGTGGGTGATTGAGGGCGAAGTCTTCAATGTTTTGACTTGTTTTATAATTATTCAATAGGGATTATTATTTTTGTTATATACTCATTTTCGTTTTTAACATCAATGGGCGATATTATGTATTCTTCAGATATTGGCCCATTAATTTTGTAGTTGTGCTGATTAATCCATTTAAGAGCTTTAATATGCGAGGTTATAATGGTGCTGTGACTGCCCACATGCATTGTAGTTACTGCCTTATAGCCACCCATAACTTTAAAATTGGGTGAGTCCAGTGCCTCAAAAACAGGCAGACTAACCTCTAAATCGCAATCTTTTTTTAGAAATTGGTCTAAAGCATTGTTGTGATAGGTAAGGGTAATAACGCCAATGGATTTTAATTTTAGTTTTTTAACAAGTGTAAAAAGCTCAAACCAACGGGCTACGGAAACATTAGCATTTTGGTAATTAAATTCTTTTCGTCGTGTAAATATACAATTTATTTTAGGTATTTCTTCAACTGTAATACCATCAGGGTCTTGGGTTATAATTTTAGAAATATCCATATCTCCATCAAAACAACTTATAAAGGTACTTCCCCTTTTCATTCGCTCTAGGGTAAGTTTTATTTCGTGGTGCAGATTTTTAAGCCCTTCTATTTCTTTCTCTATTTCTTCAGCCTTTTCTGTAAGCTTATCATCAAGGGATTTAATATCGCCGTTATAAACAAGGGTTCTAATTTCTTCAAGGGTAAAACCAAAGCTTTTAAGACGTCTTATAATATACAGGGTAAGCATTTGGTCTTCGGAATAATAACGGTAATTAGTTTCTGAATCTCGATGGGTTGGTACTAAAAGTTGTATCTCATCATAGTAGCGTAGGGTTTTAATAGGTACACTGCACATGTCGGAAATATCGCCAATGGTATAAAACTTTTTATCACTGCTCAAAACTATTTCCTCCTTTGTGGAGTTGCTGATGAACGAGAATTAATACTTAAAAAATACATATATAGATTGAATTATAACATAAGTTTATCTATGTAGCATCAATTAATATTAATTTAAACAAATAAAAAACAGCCTAAGCAGACTGTTTCAGACTGATGACAAACCTTGGGCGTTGCCCAAACCCACTTGCTTTTTGAAAAAAGCAAGACCAAAAACTTTTATTAAAACCGCATATTCATGCGGTTTTAGATGGGTCAATTATGCAATGGCAAAGACATGCCATCTGTCCGTAGGACAGCTTTGGGAAGCAAAGTGCCGACCAGTGAAACCCTTGTGGGTGTTTGAGGGCAAAGCCTTCAAGTTTTGGCTTTGTCTACAAGCTGAAAAAGTCTAAGAAGACTGTTTTTATTTTAAATTGGATTTGTTCTAGAGTGTGTTTGTTAACCATAATACCTTAGAACTTATACTAAGGAATGAACTGCATCCTTAAAAGCTGGCTCCTGTGGGACTCTTTGGCAATCTTTACTTATATAAAGACTGCCTGTTGCTGTTGCACAAAGGATAGGAGGAATACAAGTTGTAGCGGCTGTTGAAGAAACGCCTGTCATGTCCATATCTATTCTATCGCGCATTGTAGC
>JAQVIB010000166.1 GCA_028695945.1 Lachnospiraceae bacterium | reverse complement strand
CTTCCGATCTATAGAACAGCAAGGGATATTGTCGAGGAAATGGATGCCGTTGGAGGGCAAATAAATGCCTATACTACAAAAGAATATACTTGTTATCATACCAGAACCTTAGATAAACATTTTCATATTGCCCTTGATGTATTAAGCGACATGTTTCTTAATTCAAAATTCAGTGACAACGACATTAAAAGGGAACTTAACGTAATAATTGAAGAGATTAATATGTATGAAGATACTCCTGAAGAGCTTGTACATGAATTGCTGCAAGCTGAGATATGGAAAAAAGATAGCTTAGGAATGCCAATTTTAGGTACAGAAAAGACAATATCTTCATTTGACCACAAAAAGCTTAAAAATTATTTAGATAACAATTATCGGGTTGACAATACCGTAATTTCTGTTACAGGCAATTTTAAGGTTAATGAAATGCTTGACTTATTAGAAAAAAATTTTGGTGGCTGGAAAAGTAAAACACCTTGTGAAGTAGAAAATAAAGAGGTGGAATATTGCAAAAACATATTTGTAAAAAAGAAAGAAACTGAACAGCTTCATCTTTTGCTTGCATTTCCGTCCATTAAGCGTAATGACCCACGTAAATATATTTACACGGTGTTTAACACAATATTTGGTGGTGGTATGAGTAGCGTGCTTTTTCAAAAAATACGAGAAGAGCATGGGCTTACTTACTCAATTTATAGCTATAGCGCACAGTACAATAACACTGGCCTATTTGCAATTTATGCTGGTATGAATCCAAACCAAGCAGAACTTGTGCTGAAGCTTATTTTCCAAGAAATTAAGACTCTTAAGGAAAATGGAATTTCCGAAAAAGTACTTAAAAAGACAAAAGAGCAAATAATAAGCAATTTCATTATAGGAAGTGAAAGCACTGTTAACAGAATGACTTCAAACGGAGGTGCGATACTTCTTAGAGGGAAAATTCGCACGCAGGAGGAGATAATAGAAAGCATTGAAGCTGTAACTACGGAAGACATGCAGAAAGTACTGGAAGATGTTTTTGATTATAGCAAAATGAGTTTAGGCGCAGTTGGAAAAACCGATAGCATTGATTTAAATAAAATAATTGGCGAAATAGAGGAATAATCTTTTCTTCCTTGGGAATACTTGATTTAGAACATATTTGTATTTCTAAGGAGGTAAAAAAATGAGAACATTAGATTATGTTGGACTTACACTTGTAAGTATTGGTGCACTTAATTGGGGACTTATAGTCTTTTTCAATTTTGACCTTGTATCTACACTTTTTAACGGAGGTTTAGCTTTTGTTGGAAGTATTATTTTTGCTGTTGTAGGGCTTGCAGGTTTATATAGCTTAAGCCTTTACGGCCGCATGGATTATACTGAAAAAATCCATCAAATGCATGGAGCAAAAAGATAATTAAATACCGTATGTAAACGTTAGATAATAACTCGTTTCGAATTTGAATCGAGTTATTTTTTATTCAATATCACAAAAAAAAGTTAGCATAGCGTAATTTTTTTTATATATATGATATTTCAAAAAAATGCAAAGAATGGTATAATTATATGCAAACTATTAAAAAATTTTATACTTAATTACGGGGGTAGTAAGATGAAATTTACAAAAATGCAAGGCTGCGGTAACGATTATGTTTACGTAAATTGTTTTGAAGAAACAGTTGAAAATCCTAATAAGCTGGCAATTTCCATGAGTGAAAGGCACTTCGGTGTTGGCTCTGATGGTTTAGTACTTATATGTCCTACAGAGGATGCTGATTTTAGAATGAGAATGTTTAATTCAGATGGTTCTGAAGCTGAAATGTGTGGAAATGCCATAAGATGTGTTGGAAAATATGTATATGACAGAGGTCTTACAAAAAAAACCACTATTTCAATTATAACGCTGGCAGGTTTAAAAATACTTGAACTGAATTTAAAAGATGGAGTTGTAGATACAGTAAGGGTAGATATGGGTGAGCCAATTTTAGCGGCATCTGATATACCTGTTATAAGCGAAAAACAGCCTGTTATATGTGAAGAAATTACAGCACTGGATAAAACCTTCAAATTTACTTGTGTATCTATGGGGAATCCTCATGCAGTTACATATGTGGATGATGTAAAAACATTTGAGGTTGAAAAGTATGGAAGTGTAGTTGAAATTGATGAACATTTTCCACGTAAAGTAAATGTAGAATTTGTCGAAAAAGTAAGCGACAACTATCTTAAAATGCGTGTTTGGGAACGTGGTGCAGGAGAAACTTGGGCTTGTGGTACAGGAACATGTGCAACTGTTGTAGCAACTGTTTTAAATGGAATGTGCAACAGAATAACTGAGGTTGAACTGCTAGGTGGAAACCTCACAATTGAATGGAACGAGGAAAATAATCATGTTTACATGACGGGACCAGCGAGATACTCATTTGACGGCGTTTGGCTTGCAGAAACAATTTAAAACTATTACAAGGGGGATTTAAAAAATGGCTGATAGTTATATTCAAGAACTAATTGCAGAAAGAATTGGCGGAAATAAGTTTGGAAAGGATACAGTATTATATAAATTTGAAAAAATTAAACGTGCAAGGCGTGCGGCAATGTCGGCACATCCTGGTGTTGAAATTATTGATATGGGCGTTGGCGAGCCAGATTCAATGGCAGATGCAGGCGTTATTGCAGAGCTTGCAAAAGAAGCAGCCGTTTGGGAGAATAGAGGTTACACAGACAATGGTCGTGAGCCTTTTCAGCAGGCAGCAGCAAAATATATGGATGAGGTTTACGGAGTAAAAGGTATAGATCCTGAAACAGAGGTTATTCACTCTATAGGTTCGAAGCCAGCCCTTGCAATGATGGCACAGGCATTTATTAATCCAGGTGATGTTACATTAATGACTGTTCCAGGGTATCCTATTATAGGAACAATGACTTCATGGCTTGGTGGTGAGGTGTACAAGCTTCCATTGCTTGAATCCAATGATTTCTTGCCAGACCTCAAATCAATACCAGAAGATATTGCCAAAAGAGCCAAGCTTTTATACATTAACTATCCTAATAATCCAACTGGAGCTTTTGCAACAATTGAATTTTTTAAAGAGGCAATTGCGTTTGCAAGAAAATATGACATTATTGTTGTGCAGGATGCTGCATATGCGGCACTTACATTTGATGGTACAAAGCCACTGAGCTTCCTAAGTGTTGAAGGTGCAAAAGAAGTTGGTATTGAAATTCATTCTCTTAGTAAGGCTTTTAACATGACGGGTTGGAGAATGGCATTTGTAACTGGTAATCCTCTTGTTGTTAAGGCATTTGCTGCAGTTAAAGATAATAATGATTCTGGTCAGTTTAATGCAATACAAATGGCAGGCAAGTATGCTTTAGAGCATGTTGAAATTACCGATGCCACAGCAGCAAAGTACTCAAGAAGACACTCAATGCTTGTTGAAATACTTAATAAACTTGGATTCAATGCAAAAAAACCAAAAGCTTCATTCTATCTTTATGTTAAAATTCCAAAAGGGACAAAAAGTGGTGAGGTGTTTACAACTGCCGAAGACTTTAGTCAATTCCTTATAAGAGAAAAGCTTATTTCAACGGTACCTTGGGATGATGTTGAGCCTTATGTTCGTATGTCTGTTACATTTATTGCAGAAACAGAGGAAGAAGAAAAAAGAGTAATTAATGAGATTTACACTAGACTTGCAGACGTTGAATTTATATTTTAACATATAAAATTAAATTATTGTGGATAAAGGCTGATTTTCTTTACAAAATAAGAAAGTCAGCCTTTTCTTTTCATTAAATAACAGATATACTATAACAAGTATTTGGAAAGGACGTGATTTTATGGCGAAAGAAACAATATTACATGATGTAGAGAGCATAGAAGAAAGAGTAATTTTGGTAGGAGTTGATTTTGAACGTGCTGGAATGGATGTGCATTCTTGCTTGGACGAGCTTGAAGAATTGGTGAACACAGCTGGTGCTGTTACAGTTGGGCGAATTATACAAAAAAGACCTCGTATTCACCCTGGATACTATTTAGGTACTGGTAAGGTTGAAGAAATAAAAACAATGGTAAATGCTTTAGATGCAACGGGAATTATTTGTGATGATGAATTATCTCCAGCCCAGCTTAGAAACCTTGAAAAGATGGTTGGAACAAAAATTATGGATAGAACAATGGTTATATTAGATATTTTTGCTGGAAGGGCAACTTCACGTGAAGGGAAAATACAGGTAGAACTTGCACAACTTAAATATCGCCTTTCACGCCTTACCGGTTTAGGCGCATCTATGTCACGCTTAGGTGGTGGCATTGGCACAAGAGGCCCTGGAGAGAAAAAGTTGGAGGTTGACAGACGTTATATTAAGGATCGAATTTCTGAACTGAGAAGTGATCTTGAAGAAATACGTACACATAGAAGCTTACTTAGAACACAGCGTGACAAAAAAGGAACTCCTGTGGTATCACTTGTTGGGTACACAAACGCAGGGAAAAGTACAATTTTAAACAGTCTTACAAATGCAGGTGTATTGGAAGAGGACAAGTTATTTGCTACCCTTGATACAACAACCAGAGTTGTTGCTCTGCCGGCAGGAAGTAAAATTTTACTTACTGACACAGTTGGTTTTATACAAAAGCTTTCTCACCATCTTGTTGAAGCTTTTAAGGCAACACTTGAAGAACTTAAATTTGCAGATATTCTTTTACATGTTGTTGATGCCTCTAATCCAAACTGCAGTGAGCATATGTCTGTTGTATATAAAACACTTAAGGATTTAGGGTGCGAAAATACACCAGTAATTACAGTTTTTAACAAAATGGACAAAAATATTCAATTTCCACTTCCTGTTGATGAGAACTGC
>JAQVIB010000165.1 GCA_028695945.1 Lachnospiraceae bacterium | reverse complement strand
AAAGACATATACACAAAAGACATATACGCCTGTCCGTTGCTTTCAATCATTTGGTCAATTGTAACACCATTTTTAAGCATTTGGTTTGTTGCATAGGTTCGTGCCGCTACAGCCTGTGCCTTTAAAGCTTCATCTTCAAAAAGTGCTGGCATTTCTGCCGCAACAACACCTATAATATAGTTTTCCATTTTGTCATCTACTGGTTGTGTATATGTCTTTTGTGTATATGTCTTTTGGGTATCTGTATTTTGTGTGTCTTTCTTCCCTGCTATATCCTCCGCATTTTTAGTTTCTTCTGGCTTTTCTTCAACAATATCCTGTGGCATTTGGGTATTATTAACACGAATTACCTCGCCCTTTGGTACCATATTTGTACCCAAAAAGCTTATCATTGCCACTGGGATAACCACAAGAACTACTACACAATATATTAAAAATCCCACCACGTACTTTTTCATCGCTATCACCCATAATAATGATATGCGTTTATTGTTAAAAAAATCCCTAACAAATGTCGGGGATTTTCTTATTTTTATAGGGAAACGCTGATTAATAACATTAAATCTGCGTTTCTATAGACTTTTTATAGTTTCAATTATATAGTTTGTAAGTTCTTCGTTGGTTGCACCGTTGCTATGTCCTGTTGTAAAAATCTTACGTTCTGTAAGGGTGCAAATATCCAATGCTTTTTCAAGCTTGTCCGCTTCACTTTGGCAGCCAATGTGAGAAAGAAGAAGAACTACCGCACGCATTACACTGCAAGGGTCGGCATACTGTGCACGTCCTTCATCAACCATACGTGGTGCAGAGCCGTGTATAGCCTCAAACATAGCATATTTATTGCCTATATTGCTGCTGCCTGCTGTACCAACACCACCTTGGAACTCAGCCGCTTCATCTGTAATAATATCGCCATAAAGGTTTGGCAGTACAACCACCTGAAAATCACGACGACGGTTTTCATCAATAAGTTTTGCCGTCATAATGTCAACATACCAGTCATCAACCTTAATTCCTGGGTATTCCTGTGCCATTTTATAAAATACTTCAAGGAACTTACCGTCTGTTGTTTTAATAATATTTGCCTTTGTAACAGCTGTAACACGTGTTTTACCGTTTTTCTTTGCATATTCAAAAGCCGCACGTATAATTCGCTCTGTTCCTTCTTGGGTAACTACAGTAAAATCTACATTCAAGTTTTCATCTATTGCAAAGCCTTTACTGCCAAGGGCGTATGCACCTTCTGTGTTTTCACGGAAAAATGTCCAGTCAATGCCTTGTTCTGGCACACGCACAGGACGAACATTTGCAAATAAATCCAAAGCCTTACGCATCATAACATTTGCACTTTCAATGTTTGGCCATGGGTCGCCTTTACGTGGTGTTGTTGTAGGTCCTTTAAGTATTACGTGACATTCTTTAAGCTCTGCAAGTACATCATCAGGTATAGCCTTGTTTGCCTCAACTCTTTTTTCAATTGTAAGGTTTTCAATATCCTTAAACTGAACTTTTCCGCTTTCAAGTTTGTCTTTAAGCAAAAATTCCATTACCCTTTTTCCTTGTGCTGTAATAGCAGGGCCAATGCCGTCACCACCAGCAACACCAATTATAATTTTTTCCAACTTGTCAAAGTCATAAGCTTCCTTGTTTTCGTTCATTTCCTCAACTCTTTTAAGCTGTTCGAAAAGAAGCTTGCCAAATTTCTCTTTGGCGGCTTCAATTTTAGCATTTGTACTCATTTTTCAAACTACCTCCTAGTTTTTATAAGTATACATAAGTGTGAAATCCACCATTACGTGTCATTTCATCCACTAACTTTTCAATATCATCTGCAACTGCAAGTGCATCTGCCATTTCCCCTAACGAATAGCAGTATCCGCACTGTTTTTCGTTCTTTGCTGGCACTTCCTTCATTTCCCTAAGGTATGTAAGGGATTCTTTTAAAAGCTTTTCAAAGAACTTAAAATACTCGTCTTGGCTGTAATCTTTAAAGTTCACCACTAAATAGAACCCTGTTTGACATCCCATAGGTCCAAAATAGGAAATCATTGCATTTTGATAGCTGTCGCTGGTATCCCTAACTGCGGTAGCAAAGCAATGCTCAAAGGTATGCAATGCCTTGTTTGAAATAATTTCTTCTTTATATGGTGTTCTAAGACGAATATCCAAAGTAATGGTTTGAACATCGCCCAATGTGTCTATCTTAGAAAGATAAATTCCTCTATTAAGTTTTAAATGGTCTACATTAAATGAAACACTATTTTTCATTTTTCCATATCTCCGTTTTCTTCATCAATTTCTTTCATTGTTTTAAGTGTAAGTTCTTCCAGTTCTTCATCGGTAATAACTGTAACTCTTCCTTCATTATACTGTTCGTTTACCCAGTTATACACAATTTCAACAAGCTTGCTTGTTTTTTCAACTGCTGCCTCACCTTTAAGGTTGAAGTAGCTGTTAATCCAGTGGGCAATTCCTGATGTACCTGATGTATTGCTTATTGCAATTCGCACTGGTCTGTTGAGAAGCTTTTCTGTATCAAATATATTATAAATTTCCTCGTTTTTAAGAAGTCCGTCAGCATGAATACCGGCTCTTGTTACATTAAAATTCTTTCCAACAAAAGGTGTCATAGGCGGAATTTCGTAATGCAGTTCTTTTTCAAAGTATTCAGCAATTTCACTTATAACGGTGGTATCCATCCCGTCTAAAGTTCCTCTAAGCTGTGCATATTCCATAATCATTGCTTCAAGTGGAGTATTTCCTGTTCTTTCTCCAATACCTAAAAGGGAACAGTTAACACTGCAAGCTCCATAAAGCCATGCATAGGAAGCATTGTTTACTGCACGGTAAAAATCGTTGTGACCATGCCATTCAAGCCATTCGCTTGGCACGCCTGCATGCTTAACAAGCCCGTAAATAATGCCAGGAACACTACGTGGAAGAACGCTACCAGGGTAGGTTACACCGTATCCTAAAGTATCGCAGGCACGAATTTTTACAGGCACACCTGTTTCTGCACTAAGCTCCATTAGTGCCGCTGCAAAAGGAACAACAAAACCGTAGAAATCTGCACGGGTAATGTCCTCGAAGTGACAACGTGGTGTTACTCCTGTTTCAATACATTCACGCACAACTGCAAGGTAGTGGTCAACTGCCTGATGCCTTGTCATGTGCATTTTATGAAAAATATGATAGTCTGAACAACTTACAAGAATACCTGTTTCTTTAAGCCCAATATCCTTAACCAACTGGAAATCCTTTTTTGAGGCTCTAATCCAGCTAGTAATCTCTGGGAACTCATAACCCTTTTCAAGGCATTTGTACACTGCATCCTGGTCTTTTTTTGTATAGAGGAAAAATTCACTCATTTTAATTACGCCTTTAGGACCTGAAAGCTTATGGATAAGGTCAAACATATGTGTCATCTGCTCTACCGTATATGGTTGCCTGCTTTGTTGCCCATCTCTAAAGGTAGTGTCCGTTATCCAAATCTCACTTGGTACTTCCATTGGTACTAAACGACGGTTAAAAACAACTTTTGGCACTTCATCGTAGCTAAAAAAATCTCTGTAGAGATTAGGTTCTTTTACTGCAACCAAAGGGTAGGTTTGGCCTGTACTTTCTAAAAGATTTGTCTTTTTGTTATACTCAAACATATTTAGCCTCCTGCTCTTTTACAAAATTTCGGTTCTTTCATTTAGGGGACAATCCCCAATTAAAGTTACACGTTATAAACTTTAAGTTATTCTATACTATTTTAACGCTTTAAGTCAATACAGTGAAAAATATATAGCAAATGCAATAAAAATATGTCATGGACAAATGTTCACCGTACAAATGTGCACAAAACATCATAAATTTAATTTATACCACATATAATTTATTAAACCCTTTAAAGGAGAATCCTTATGATACAAAAAAATAAACGTCCCATTCCAAAGGAATTTTGCATACAAAAAGCTGTGACAGCCCCTTCAGCAGATACCTTAAAGGAAGAGCCTAAAGTTATTTTTACTGCCGAAAGACCTTACAGAAAAACGGAAAAAAAAGAACCCCATAAGTACAATGTGCCTACATCAAATTCCAAAAACATTATCGGTCCAGCTGTGGCGGCCATACTGCTTATGGATGTACTTAAAAAGGATAATTAATAATTAAAAGCAACAGATAATTTTGTCTGTTGCTTTTAATTATAGGAAACAAAATATATTACATTTTTTTGGACGTTTACATAATCTTGTGTAAACGTCCTTTTTTTAAAACAGTGGATAAAAAGCTTTCTACTCCTGTAAAAAAATACCTGCCTTTGCCATTTTAAGAAAAGTACCAAGTTTTTTTTGCTCCTCTACGCTTAAAAAACCGTTAAAGGCATTTATCATTTCAATCCTTCTTTTTTGAGGGCTGTCTTCACCCTTTTCCATAGCCATAATACTGCCTTGTGGTGAAAATCTGTTTATTTCCATCAGTTTAATAACCATAAACAGTCCCTTTTGATATTCCTTATCTAAAAAAGGTAAAGCTGCATTTATTGCTTTTATCTGCCTGTTTCGAATATCCCCATCATCTTTAGATTTTTCCTCTTCCATTTTAATAATTGGTTTTTCCTCTTTTGAGTTCATTGATGCACCAATCATTTTTGCAGTTTCAACCATTTTCATTAGTTCCGCTGGGTCGTTATTTCCACCCATAAGCTGACTAAGCATCATCAGCTTATCCATTGATATATCTTCCAAGCATAAACACCCCCTTAGCTATTAATATGCCTATAATTGTAAATATATACAAAAGAAAAGGTGCAGACGAAAACGCCTGCACCCCAGAAACTTAGACTTTTTGCATTATGCTT
>JAQVIB010000164.1 GCA_028695945.1 Lachnospiraceae bacterium | reverse complement strand
CCACAACTGCCTTAACGTAATCAATGGCATCCCCAACTGTTTTAATTTTCTCTACGTCTTCATTTTCAAATTCAATATTGAATTCTTCTTCAAGTGCAGAAATAATCTGAAACAAATCAAGAGAATCAGCACCCAAATCAGAGAATACTGTATCCTCAGCAATTTCCGTTTCTGCTATACCAAGTTGCTCCGCAATAATTGCAATGACCTGTGACTTATCCATAAAACTATTACCTCCAAAAAATTTAAAATTATTATTACTAATACATTATAGCTTCTCTTGTATTTTTAATACAATATCATTTTCAACAAAAATTTCACATTGCTTTATAGCATTTTTTATTCCTTTTGCCTTAGAACTGCCATGGGCCTTAACAACTAAAGACTTTAACCCTAAAAACGGTGCTCCACCAACTTCTTCCGAGTCAAAACGCTTTTTAATATTTTTGAAAGGCTTTTTAAGAGCAGCAGCAGCTAATTTATAAGCACCCTGCGTAATCTCTTCTTTAATTATGCCCAAAAGTGCTAAACTAAGTCCTTCTGAAAGCTTTAAAATTGTGTTTCCAACAAAGCCGTCACATACTACTACATCAGCTTCTCCAAAAGGTATTTCTCTTGATTCAATGTTACCTGTAAAATTTATACTATCAACCTCTTCCAGAAGCTCATGGGCTTCTTTAACAAGAGTGTTTCCTTTTTCTTTTTCCGACCCAATGTTTGCAATTGCAACCTTAGGATTTTTTATTCCCATCACATTTTCAACATAAACTGATGCCATTTTTGCAAATTGAACCAAGTAATTTGCTTTACAGTCTACATTTGCACCGCTGTCCAGCAAAAATGTAAATCCATTTGTAGTTGGTAAGCATGTGCCAAGGGCAGGTCTTTCAATCCCTTTAATTCTGCCTATAATAACCGTTGCACCTGTTAAAAGTGCACCAGTACTTCCTGCTGAAACAAATGCAGCCGCCTTCCCGTCTTTAACAAGGTTAAGACCAACCACCATGGATGAGTCCTTTTTCCCACGTATTGCTGTTGTAGGCACCTCGTCAGTGCTTATAACTTCAGTAGCGTTAACCACTTCAATTTTCTCTTTATTATATGTATATTTCTTCAATTCTTCTTCAATTGTTTGTTGAATCCCAACCAAAACAATACTTGCACCAAACTCATTAACCGCTTCTACTGTGCCTTTAATTATTTCATATGGTGCATTATCTCCACCCATTGCATCCACAGCAATCTTAATTTTTTCCATGTTATCAGTCCCCTCTGTTTGAATATTCAGTGGTTCCCTATCTTTTTTTACCCTTAAATAGCAGAAAAGACAGCTTTGTGGGCTGTCTTTTCCTTAATCGCAACCACAGACACACGTCTGCCGTCTAAATTATTTTACGTCTAAAACTACCTTTTTGTTGTAAGAACCACAAGCTTTACATACCTTATGAGATACCATCAACTCTCCACATTTGCTGCAAGCAACTAATGTAGGAGTAGCGATTTTCCAGCTCTGTGCTTTTCTCTTATCTCTTTTAGACTTCGACACTCTTCCTTTTGGTACAGCCATTTCTACACCTCCTCATCCAATTTAAAAAGAGAACGTAAACTTTCGAATCTTGGATCTATATTAGTGGTATCGCATCCGCAATCCCCTTCATTCAAATCCTTACCGCAAATTGGACAAAGACCTTTGCAGTCCTCATCACAAACAACCTTCATAGGCAGGCTGAGTAATATGCTTCGACCAACTATCGATGTTAAATCAATAGTATCGCCCAAAAAAGTTTCTGTCTCTTCTTTGCCTGTATTAGAAAAATTTTCTTTTATTCCGAATTTAACTTCCAATTTTACTGGTTTAAGACAACGGCTACAGCTCATACAAACCGCAGTGTTTCCGCTTGCTTCAACAAGAAAATCTCCTTCGAAATTAGTAACTGTTCCTTCAACCTTTACAGGCGACAGAAACTCACAGACATCGGGATAGTTTTCAACATCTGCAATACTTTTTTCAATTTCAAAGCTAAGGGTTGCACCGTTCACCTTTAAAATTTTCGAGATATCTACATTCATCTAATCACTCCCACAGTCATACCTATAGTATTATACATATACGGTATATATTTGTCAATTGTAAATTGGCATTTATTTTTATTTAAAAACAAGCTCTTTTGTATCTCTTGCAATCATAAGTTCTTCGTTTGTTGGTATTACAAAAACCTGTACTCTTGACTGCTTTGTTGTTATTTCAATAGCTTGACCTCTTAAGCTGTTTTTGTAGCTATCAATATGAATACCTAAGTATCTTAAGTAGTCGCAAACTACCTGACGTGTAATACCTCCATTTTCGCCAAGACCTGCTGTAAATACAATTGCATCTACACCCTTCATTGTTGAAACATACTCACCTATAGTTTTTGCAACTCTATATGCAAATGTATCAAGGGCAACAGCTGCTCTTTCATTTCCTTCGTTTTCGGCATTTTCAATATCTCTAAAATCGCTGGAAACACCTGAAAGACCAAGTACGCCAGACTCCTTGTTAAGAATTGAATCCATTTCTGAAGGAGAAAGGTTTTCTTTCTGCATTAAGAAAAGAACTACCGCAGGGTCAACGCTACCACTTCTTGTACCCATAGCAATACCATCAAGTGGTGTAAAGCCCATAGATGTATCAACAGAAACACCGTTTCTTACTGCACAGATACTACCGCCGTTACCAAGGTGGCATGTGATAATTTTAAGTTCTTCAATTGGTGTGTCCATCATATCAGCACATACCTGTGAAACATATTTGTGACTTGTTCCGTGGAAACCATATTTTCTGATTTTATATTTTTCATAGTATTTGTAAGGAATAGCATAAAGATACGCTTTTTCAGGCATTGTTTGATGGAAAGCTGTATCAAATACTCCAACCTGCGGTACTCCTGGCATAAGCTTTTCACAAGCATTAATACCAATGAGGTTAGCAGGATTGTGAAGAGGAGCAAGCTCTGAGCATTTATCAATAGCTTTTTTAACTTCATCTGTAATAATTACTGATGATGAGAAAAGTTCTCCTCCATGAACAACACGATGTCCAACCGCACTAATTTCGCTCATAGACTTAATCACACCATGGTCTGCATCTAAAAGTGCATCTATTACAGCCTTTACTGCTGCTGTGTGGTCTGGAAGTGGGTCTTCAGAAACAAATTTATCTTTGCCTTCCGGTTCATGCTTAAGTCTTCCATCAATACCAATTCTTTCGCAAAGTCCTTTTGCAAGTACGTTTTCTGTTTCACCGTCAATAAGCTGGTACTTTAATGATGAGCTTCCGCAGTTTAATACTAAAATATTCATTAAATTCTCTCCTTTTGTAATCCTTTTAATTTATTTTGTAATCTGTGCCTGTACTGCTGTCATAGCAACTACGCCAACAATGTCTTCTGCTGAACAACCTCTTGAAAGGTCGTTAACTGGCTTAGCAATACCTTGAAGAACAGGGCCATAAGCTTCAGCACCAGCAAATCTCTGTACAAGTTTGTAACCAATGTTACCTGCATCAATGTCTGGGAAAATAAGAACGTTAGCTTTGCCGGCAACCTTACTTTCTGGTGCTTTCTGTGCTCCAACCTTTGCAACTATTGCTGCATCAAGCTGTAATTCACCGTCAAGCTTAACTTCAGGTGCTTTTGCTTTAGCAAGCTTTGTAGCCTCAACTACCTTATCTACGTCTGCATGTTTAGCACTTCCCATTGTGGAATGACTAAGCATAGCAACTCTTGCCTCTCCGCCAACAAATGCTTCATATGATTTAGCTGAATCCACTGCAATTGCTGCAAGCTCTGCAGAGTTAGGGTTCTGATTTAATGCGCAGTCAGCAAAAAGTAATACACCGTTATCGCCATACGTTTCATCCTTGCAAACCATAATGAAGAATGAAGAAACAAGCTCTGTGCCAGGTTTTGTTTTAAGAATTTGAAGAGCAGGTCTTAAAGTATCTGCTGTAGAATGAACGGCACCTGAAACCATACCATCGGCCTCGCCCATTTTAACAAGCATAACGCCAAAAGTCATTGGGTCTAACAATGCTTTTAAAGCTTCCTCAGGTGTTACACCCTTGCTTTTTCTAAGCTCGCAGAACATTTCTACAAAAGAATCCATCTTTTCGTAGTTTTCTGGGTCAATAAAAATTGCTTTTTCAATGTTAAGACCTGTTGCCTTAGCTACGATTTCTTCTTTTTTACCAACAAGAACTATATTAGCAAGACCTTCTTCTAAAATTGCTGCTGTGGCTTTAAGGTTTCTTTCCTCGTAAGACTCTGGTAAAACAATAGTCTGTAAGTCACTTTTTGCTTTCTCTTTCATGATGCTTAAAAAATCCATTTGTAAAACCTCCTAAGTTTTAAAAAATTATCGTATTTCAAGCCTGCTCATAGTGTCCGCAGTAGAAAAACATTAAACTTTTTTATATGAGCATGTACTAGGATTAATACACTATTTTCAATTATATACAATAAGCTTAATGTGCACAATAGTTTTACAAAATTTTCTGCATATTTTTTGATATATTTGCTAAAAATCTGATATAATTATGCCAAAATACAAATTTTAGAGGTGAATCTTATGAATACAGCAGGCATTGTAGCAGAATATAATCCATTCCACAACGGGCATAAATACCATATTGAAGAAACAAAACGCATTACTGGCTGTGACGATATTATTGTGGCATTAAGCGGCAATTTTGTTCAGCGTGGAGAACCAGCCATTGTTGATAAATGGACAAGAACACGCTGTGCACTTCTTAACGGTGCATCTATGGTAATAGAACTTCCAGTGCTTTTTTCCACCGCAGGTGCTCAATATTTTTCCCATGGTGCTGTAAAATTGATTAATGACA
>JAQVIB010000163.1 GCA_028695945.1 Lachnospiraceae bacterium | reverse complement strand
GATACTACAATACCGAAAGGATCCAAGCAAAAACAAAATGGATGCCTCCTGTAAAATACAGGGAAGCATCCATGTGTTGTGCCTAAGTTAGACTTTATGTGTCCATGATTCTGGGTACATATCATTTGGCCTAAACGGTTAGCGGTCGGCAGTTACCTGAATTAAATGTTGTCATCCCTGTCTATAATATAATTCTATTATGGTTAAAAAAATTTATTCAGTTTTGTTTGTACAATTATTGCTAAAATTTTTATAAACAAATCGTGCTAATTTATAATACACTAGCTCCAATAGAAATATGCAATAAATTTTAATGATATAACATTAACAATCATTTATTAATGTTCTTCTGCGTGCTTCAATATATGCATAACTACGTGCCTCACAAAAATATTCCAATAATTTACAGTATTGTACTTATATTTTGGGAAATATTGCCGATAGTATAGATGCCACCCAGTTGACAGCTCCTGGGGATTTTGTGAAAACCCTAGAAATCGAAGGAGTTTCTTATACATCAGATTTCATGTATGCTTCTTTGGATTTTAGTTCTGTGTCATCACAAGACCTTACACAAAGTATTGATTATATAGCATCACGCTATGCTGTAATGGCGAATCAAATTAATTCAAATTGTGTTGGCGAAGAAAAAAACAATAAATTGAAAGCCCTTAATGATATGGTTGCATCCACCAAAAATGATATTGCCAAGAAATTCTCAGATAATATCGGTTCTTTTTTTGAAGAAAACGGCGTAACTGGTGAAAAAGAAAAAATATATCAAAGTGTTCTGTCAGCATTTGATAACCAAATAGCTGATTATGCTGATTTCATGGAAAAAAATACAGATTATGCCCATATTAATGGCACAAAAGACCAATGGCTGAAAAATGATAGTGCATATATGGCATGTGAACTTCGTAAGGCAAAAAGTGTAGATTCTAACATTTCTGCTACTAATAAAAATGATAGTAGCTATACTGTTGATGAATTGTCAAAAATGAAAGACCTTGTGTGTGAAATAAAAAGCTATTCGCCTGAAAATTTATCTTCCAAGAACCGTGTAAATAAGTGGGGAACAGAAGAAGAAATTGGAATGCAGCTTTCGCAAGTGGCTTTGAAAGGTGAGGTTTTTAATAAATATGCAAATGTATCTGAAAATGTAAAAAATATTGTTACTAAAAGTATTGGCAATTTTATAGATAATGCTATAAATGCCGTACAGAACAATCTTGATACAGAAATAAAAATAAAAGGCAGTAATATTCCAGCAGAAGTATTGAATGGATATGGTGCTTTAGATAAAAATGCCATTTATGGCGTAATTAATAAAGTAAAATCTACTTACGAAAGTACGGAAGATGTCCAAGAAGCTTTATTTTCTGGTGCAAAACTTGCTCACCGTGAAAATACTGGAAAAATTCAGGATAGTAAGTTCACTCAATTGTACCGTTATAAACACAGCACATATTGGAATAATTTTTATGAATCAAGCAATAAAATTGATGATGAACCTGATATTTTAGGCTTTTATAAGCCCAATGCTGAACCAGAAATCAACAACATTATAAACTCATGGAATAATTTTGTAAAAGGATTTACTGTTGATGAAAGTGTACAATTAAAATTTAATCACTACTCCATATATGCGTAAAAATGAAACAATCAAAATCACCCGTTGAACTGGTGATATGCCCAGCCTTAAAAGAGTATTATATTGACAAATCACCTCAATACTCATGGGATAGTTTCACTAACCATATTACTATTACAGACAGCAGCTTTAGCAGCTGTCTCAGAGTGTAGACAAAGTCTACACTCTGTAAATCAAGTCGCAAGTCGACTTCATTTAGCCACTGGTATGATAAAAGTCAGTATTTTCAAATCAGCCTTAAAAGCCTTGAAAATACTGACTTTCTTTGCGTTACAGCGGAAATGAATTCCACCTTCACCATTTAAAATAGGAACTCTTTGTTCCCAAACCTTCAGCAATTAATTCAATTTGTGGGTTTGTCTTTAATACAATTGTATTTGTTAATTGACGAACATTCAGTACTAAAATAAAATCTAAATCTATTACATTTCATTATAAATAAGATACTATCTGCAACCCCTCGCCCATAGCCATTTCTCGCCAATGCTTCATCTGCTGGGCATCTGGTATTTCAAAATTTTTATCAGGAAGCTCCATTTCTAACTCAATATATTTCTCTTCCCCGAATTTGTGATATGGAAGAAGTTCAATTTTAACATTGGGTGCATTTTCTTTCAGAAATTCGAAAATGCTCTTAATTGTATGGTCATCACCATTTACCCCTATAATAACCGGTACTCGTACAACCATTTCAACGCCCAATTTTGAAGTTTTAATTATGTTTTCTAAAATCAAGCTATTATCAATTCCCGTAAAAAGCTTATGTTTCTCTGGGTCAATATGCTTTAAATCCATAAAGATTAAGTTCATTTTTTTAAGGGTCGGTTCTAGTAAATCAAAGTTAAACACACCACAGGTTTCAATTGCCAAATTATATCCATCATCATAAAATATATCAGTCAATTCCTTAAGAAATTGAGGCTGTGATGTTGCTTCTCCTCCTGAAAAAGTAACTCCGCCCCCTGAAAAACGGTAAAAAATAGCTTGAGAGTGAATTTTTTTTACAACTTCTTCTGTTTCAACCCAGTGCACTAACGGATTATTCTGTGTTTGTCCTTCAGGATTTGAACACCATGCACAGCTTAATGGACATCCTGCCATAAATATAACCGTTCTTATCCCTTCTCCATCATTAACACTGAAGTTTTGCAACTGCATAATGTATCCGCCCATTTTTTCTCCTTCTATCTATATAAAATGTAATAAATGTATATAAGAACAGCACAGAAAGCTCTTAAACCCTTGTTCCGTGCTGTTTTGGTTCATTAAAGCGAATGCTCGGTTCTTGCAATAATTGCATCCTGCATAGATTTTGAAAGATTTACAAACTGTGTTGAATACCCTGCAACTCTTACAAGCAAATCTTTGTAATTTTCTGGATGCATTTGTGCATCTTTAAGTATATCAGATGAAATGCAGTTAAACTGTACATGGAATGCCCCAAGTGAGAACAATGTTTGAATCATGGTGCCTAAATTGGACTGACCTCTCTTTGTTGCCACAAGTTCAGGATTTAGTCTTAAATTCAAAAGCGTTCCACCAGAATGAATTTCTTGATTTACCTTTGCAGTAGATTTTATAGCTGCCAAAGGTGTTGAAACATCTGTTCCAACATAAGGAGAAACACCCTCGCTGGATGGTTCTCCATTTTTTCTGCCACAAGGGGTAGCACCCAAAACCCTGCCCATAGGGATATAGTTTGAAATACCCATAAAAGCAGTGTTAAATGGTGAACCGAAAATATCCTTATACTGATGAATTTCACGGTAGAAATGGTTTGCAACCTCAATTGCAATATCATCTACATAATCATCATCATTGCCATATTTAGGGCAATTCTGTGCTTTTTCTCTTAAATCCTCATATCCAGCCCAATTTGCCTTAAGTGCCTTTACAAGGGTTTCCATAGAGCAAACTTGCTCTTCAAAAACTAATTTTTTAACTGCTGCTAACGAATTACATACTACAGCCAAACCAATACCTGTAATAACAGGTCCAATATTATATTTTGCTCCTCCATGGCTTAAATCTTTGCCGCTTTCCATGCAGTGCTCTATACAGCTTGAAAGGAATGGACGAGGTACCATTTCCTTATGTAAACGCTGTGCCTCTATTGTTAAAATAATAGAATGTCTGCATAAGTTGTTAAATTGCTTGTAAAAAGCCTCTTTAACCTCATCGTAAGATGTAAATTCACATGCTGGTTTTTCTGTAAGTCCCATTGCATTTCCTGTCATCAGGCTCTTTCCTTCATTCAATGCATATTCCAACGCAGAACCAAAGTTCATGTTTACCGCCGCAGTCCATTCACCTGTTTTACGAAAATGTGGTACTACACATCCACAGTTATTCCAGTCCTTTGCATCTTCGGGTTCATAGCCTGCATTTATAAGCATTTGGTAGCCTACAGAATCGCTGTGAATAGCTGGGAAACCAGTTCCTTTGCTTACAAGATGGGTAACACCGTCCATAAATGCCTTAGGGCAGTCTGCATGAACCCTTACAGACAATCCTGGCTGGTGAGTTTTTACTTCCTCAGTTGCTTTAAGTGCCATAAAGGTAATAGGATTTGTTCCATCCTTACCGTCACGCTTTTTACCACCCACAGTTAAATTTTGAAATTGATTATAGCCTGCAAAATAATCTGCTGTGTTGGCAGAAATTGTCCATACCCATTCAGAATATTTTAACCAAATAGAATCAATTAACTCCTGAGCAAAATCCTCTGTAAGAATACCTTTTTCCATGTCACTATCAAAATATGGATACATGTACTGGTCAAAACGTCCAGGATTTAAAGATAAAGGATTTTCGGATAAAATGCCACCTATCTGAACAAACCAAATAAATTGAATTGCCTCATAAAAAGTTTCAGGAGGAAATTCAGGTACTCTGCGACAATTTTTTGCAATATTACGAAGTTCTTCGGCACGTGCGTTGTCTTTTTCATTTTCCGCCATACGTTCAGCTTCTTCGGCATAGCGGTTTGCATAAAGAATAATTCCCTTTGAGGTTAAAATTACAGATTCATAAAAATCTTTTTTGTCCTCATTCTCAGCATTTGTCATATCTAATTCAGCAATATGTTGTTCTGCTTCTTTAATAATTCCACCAAAGCCCTTTTTAAAAAGTACATCCTGATAATCTGGGGTAACCTCACCCACGGCCTGACGCCATTTAGAGTCGCTATCTACGATACCAGTATCAACACCAATGTGTTTTGTATCTTCTGGAATTCGTTTTAAAAATGCTTCCTCAAG
>JAQVIB010000162.1 GCA_028695945.1 Lachnospiraceae bacterium | reverse complement strand
TAAACCCATAAGTGCAAGTACAGCTTTTATTGCAGACGTTGGCCTTACAGGGGAATTAAAAAAAGTTCCATCACAAGAGGTTCGCATAAAGGAACTTGATAGAATGGGGTTTAAACAGGTTTTTGTTGCAAAAGACAGTACAAAAAATAAAAAAATGGGTAAGATAAAGGTTGAGGAATGTAAGTATTTGGCACAGGTTATTTTCATGGTTTTCCAGAGGTAATGTTGCACAAATACATAAGCTGTACTTATGGAAGGTGTAAATAAAATATAGTTTACTAATATTAAAAGCTATAATATAATTGTGGATACAGGGCAATAGGTGCCATGATGAAAATACAATTGTTCGTTGGGAGGAAACATGATGAGTGAAGTTAAAATAAAAAAGTTTAAAAAAGTCCTCGTTGCCAACAGAGGAGAAATTGCAATACGTGTTTACAGGGCGTTAAACGAACTTGGAATACAGACTGTTGGTATTTTTTCCAAGGAGGATAAATATTCTCTGTTCAGAACAAAAACAGATGAAAGCTATGAGCTTGATTCAAATAAAGGCCCTATTGATGCCTATTTGGATATTCAAGAAATTATAAGAATTGCAAAGGCAAAAGGAGTAGATGCAATTCATCCAGGATACGGCTTCCTTTCTGAAAATCCAGATTTTGTTGATGCATGTGAAAAGGCTGGCATTGCATTTATTGGGCCTTCAAAAGAAACTATGAATGCCATGGGCGACAAAATTTCGTCCAAAAGAATAGCTATAGAGTGCAATGTTCCAATTATACCAGGTATTGACCATGCAATTAAAAGCCAAAAAGAGGTTATGGAAATTGCAAGTAAAGTTGGGTATCCTGTTATGTTAAAAGCCTCTAACGGTGGTGGCGGACGCGGTATGCGTATTGTTAACTGCGAAGAGGATATGCCAAGAGAATTTGCTGAGGCTGTTAATGAGGCTAAAAAAGCATTTGGTGATGACAAGATTTTTATTGAGAAATATCTTCGTGACCCTAAGCATATTGAAGTGCAGATAATTGGTGACAAATACGGCAATATTGTTCATCTTTTTGATAGAGATTGTTCAGTACAGCGTAGGCATCAGAAAGTTGTTGAATATGCACCTGCTTTTACAATAAGAGAAGAAGTTAGACAAAATATTTTTGCGGATGCTGTTAGACTTGCAAAGCACGTTGGTTATAAAAATGCAGGAACACTAGAGTTCCTTGTGGATGCTGACCAAAATTATTATTTTATTGAAATGAACCCACGTATTCAGGTGGAACATACAGTAACTGAAATGATTACCGGCATTGATATTGTTCAGACACAAATTATGATTGAAGAGGGATATCCTCTTAACAGTGAAGAAATAAACATTAAAAGCCAGGAAGATATTCGTTGTTCTGGGTACTCAATACAGTTGCGTGTAACAACGGAAGACCCTGCAAATAACTTCCTTCCAGATACAGGGAAAATTGTTGTGTACCGTTCTGGTGCAGGAAATGGTATACGTTTAGATGGCGGTACGGCTTACACTGGTGCTGAAATCACACCATATTATGATAGCCTTTTGGTTAAGATTGTTGCTACCGATAGAGCCTTTGGTTCAGCAGTAAGAAAAGCAGTGCGTGCCCTTAAGGAAACAAGAGTAAGAGGTGTAAAAACCAATATTCCGTTCCTTATAAATGTATTGCAGAACGAAACCTTCATTAGTGGTAAATGTACAACAACATTTATTGGAAATACACCAGAGCTTTTTGAAATTTCTTTAGGAAAAGACAGAGCAACAAGAATTGCCGAGTTTATTGGAAACAAAATTGTTAATGAGGCAAATGGTGTTAAACCAGCTATTACCTGCGTGGACGCACCTATAGTTACGGATGAGCCTATATATGGTGAAAAGGATGAGTTTTTAAAGCTTGGTGCCAAGGGTTATACACAAAAAATATTAAAGGATAAAAAGTTATATATCACAGATACATCTATGCGTGATGCACACCAGTCACTTATGGCTACACGTATGCGTAGCATTGACCTTTTAAAGGCGGCACCTGCAACTAACCAGATTATGAGAAATGCTTTTTCGGTTGAGGCATGGGGCGGTGCAACATTTGACGTTGCATACCGTTTCCTTAAAGAGTCTCCATGGATTAGATTGGAACAGCTTAGAAAGCAGATGCCAAATACTCTTATTCAAATGCTTTTAAGAGCATCCAATGCAGTTGGATACAGCAACTATCCGGATAACGTGGTTGCAAACTTTATTCGTGTTGCGGCAGAGCGTGGAGTTGATATTTTTAGAATTTTTGACAGCCTTAACTGGGTTGAAAATATGAAAATGCCTATTGAAGAGGCACTTAAAACAGGTAAAATTGTAGAGGGTGCAATTTGCTACACAGGCAATATTTTAGACCCTAATGAAACTAAGTATACTGTGGATTACTATGTGAATAAGGCAAAAGAGCTTGAAGAACTTGGGTGTCACATATTTGCAATTAAGGATATGGCAGGATTGTTAAAGCCATATGCCGCAAAAGAGCTTTTTACAGCACTTAAAGCAGAACTGAATATTCCAGTTCATCTTCATACACATGATTCAACAGGCAATGGTGTAAGTACGATACTTATGGCGGCAGAAGCAGGTGTGGATATTGTTGATACAGCAGTTGAGGCTATGAGTAGTCTTACAAGCCAGCCATCTATGAACTCTGTTGTTGAAGCACTTAGAGGAACAGAACGTGATACAGGCCTTGACCCAGAAGAACTTACACGCCTTAGCCACTATTATGGTCAGGTTAGGCAAGTGTATTCAGCTTTCGAAAGCCCAATGAAAACACCTAATACAGAAATTTATAAGTATGAAATACCAGGTGGTCAGTATTCAAATCTTCTTGCACAGGTTAAGGAAATGGGTGCAGGTGAAAACTTTGAGGAAATTAAAGAGCTTTACAAGCAGGCAAATGACCTTTTAGGAAATATTATTAAAGTTACCCCTACAGCTAAAATTGTTGGAGACCTTGCTATATTTATGTTTAAAAACGGTCTTAACAAGGATAATATATTTACAGATGGTGCGGAGTTATCTTATCCAGATTCAGTGGTGGATTACTTTATGGGCAATGTTGGTCAGCCAGACGGCGGTTTCCCAGAAAAGCTCCAAAAGATTGTGCTTAAAGGACATGAACCTTTGAGTGAAAGAGCAGGCAAAATACTGCCACCAGCAGATTTTGATGTAATTAAAAAGCATATATGTGAATTCAACGATATAGATGAAACAAAGGTAAATGAGCGTAATATTTTAAGCTATGCACTATATCCTAAAGTATATGATGATTACTGTCAGCATCTTGAGTATTACAACGATGTTTCTAAGTTAGAGAGCCATGTTTTCTTTTATGGGCTTAAAAAAGGTGAGGAAACATACCTTAAGATTGGTGAAGGAAAAGAAGTAATTATTCGTTACGTGGATTCTTCTGAGCCTAGTGAAGATGGAATGAGGACACTTACCTTTGAAATTAACGGAATAATACGTGAAATTAAGGTACAGGATAAGCAACTTGAGGTTAACACAGACAAAAATCTTAAGGCTGAAAAAGGCAATCCATACCAAATTGGTTCACCTATACCTGGAACTGTTGGTAAAATTCTTGTTAAAGAAGGCGACAAGGTTGAAAAGAACAGCGTTCTTATGACGGTTGAGGCAATGAAGATGGAAACCTCTATTGTTTCTAAGGTTAGCGGTATTGTTGACAAGATTTATATAAAAGAAGGCGAAAGGGTTATGCAGGAAGAACTGCTTATAACTTTTGTGGCTGAATAAATAGAAAACACCTTGGGACTTTACCCAAATCTTGTAGTCTTTTAAAGACTTTTAGGATTTGAAGGCGAAGGCCCAAGGTTTTTTTGTTTTATGGGAAGATACAAGACTTTGATTTTTTTTAAAACTTGTGTTATACTTATGTAACAAAGTTAACATTTTTTAACATTTTGTTAATAAGGAGTGAAAGAATGAGTAAATTATATAAAGCAATATTTGTTTTTGCTCTAAGCGTTACAATGAGCGTTAGTGCTGTGGGTGCAGATATTAAGTGCAGCACATGGGCAAGAGAAGCAGTGACAAGTGCGTCAGAGAAAGGGTTTGTTCCTTCCAGCCTTCTTTCAAAGGCAAATGAACCAATAACAAGAAAGGAAATGTGCAGCCTAATAATGCAGTTTTACAGGGTGCATACAGGAACCGATTATAAATCTAACGCTAAAAGCAAATTTACCGATGAACAAAGCAATGATGTAGTATCGGCAGTAGAGTTGGGATTGTTTTCAGGTGTGTCTAGCAGTAAGTTTGAGCCAAATACAAAAGTAACGAGAGAACAAATGGCAACGGTTATGGCAAGACTTTTTAATAAAGTTAACATAAAACTAACACCTGATTCGACTTCGGACGAAGTATTTAAGGACAATGCAAAAATTTCGAATTGGGCAAAGCCCTCTGTTGCACTGTTGAAAAAGAATGGAATTGTAAATGGAGACAGTAGTGGATATTTTAATCCAAAGGCAATTACAACAACAGAGCAAGTAATAGCGGTGTTAATGCAAACGCAGGCTACGTTTTCACAAAGTACAACAGGTGAACAGGCCGTTAAGATTGGAAATGTAACAATAAGTCTTGGTGAAAACTTGATAACCGTTTTAAACAAGCTTGGTGAGCCTAGTAGAATAGATAAAAATGAGTTTGGTGCCCAGCGATATGTGTTTGCAAAAAACTATGACGATTTTGTGATGGTTGGCATAAGGGATAACAAGGTTGTAGATATTTATACCAATGCGTCAAGCCTTGGCTATGGAGCGATTACGCCAAAAACTACTTACGGAACAATGAAATTTGACAAATATAAAACCTACTCATCGGAAAAGGAAGTTTACCAAACGGATAAATACGTATTTACAGTAATTT